>CAURTW010000116.1:0-4288 GCA_963527705.1 uncultured Streptococcus sp. | reverse complement strand
CTCAACCATTTCTTGACTAGCATCTGGCACACCGAAACGGATATTGTCTCGAATCGTTCCACTAAATAAGACCGAATCCTGCAAAACAATTCCCACCTTGCTTCTAAGACTATCTAAATCATAGTTACGGATGTCTTTGCCGTCAAAATAAATACCACCAGCATCAACATCATAAAAGCGATTGATGAGGTTCATAATAGTCGTTTTCCCTGACCCAGTCGGACCAACAACTGCTGTCATCTGGCCTTTTGGAGCGGAAATGCTGACATCTTTCAAAATAGGTTTATCAGGCAAGTATGAAAAATCAATATGACTAATTTCAACACCTTCTTGCAACTTAGTGAAGGTTGGAGCCTTTTCAGGTCGGATTTCTTCCTCTGCATCAAACATTTCCTGAATCCGTTCAGCACCTGTAAAGGCCAACTGAAGACTTCCCCAACTAGCTGCAACTTGGATAATAGGCTGGTAGTACTGCTGTGAAAATTGGGCAAACATAACAATCAAACCTAGGGCTGTACTTGTTTCAATAGACTTATCATTCAAAAGTACAGCTGAACCAGCAAAGATGACGATGGCTGTGTTAACCAAGCTCATGCCATTCATAACAGGGAAAAGAATTCCTGAGAACATTCTTCCTTTAAAGGTTGCCTTGCGTACGCGCTCATTTTGTTCAAGAAATCCTGCCATCATATCCTCTTGAATTCCTTGGACAATCACGGCTTTTTGGCCTGAGATACTCTCATCCATATAGGCGTTGAGCTTCCCAACCTCTTTTTGCTGGAGGTTGGTGTATTTGCGTGCCATTTTCACGATAAAAATCAGCATGAGGAAGGCCACTGGTGTGCTAGCAATAGTAATGAGGGCCAGCGTTACATTTCTCGAAAACATGACGAGAATCAGACCAATGTATAAAACAATATTACTCATGACCTGAATCAAGCTCTCGTTAAAGGCTTGGAGGATATTATCCAAATCACTGGTAAAACGAGACAGGATATCCCCATCTTGTCGGCGGTCAAAGAAAGAAACCGTCAATCGAGCAAGCTTGCCAAAGAGGCCTTTGCGCATCTCATTGGTCGATTCTGCAATCACGCGCGTCATAAGACACATGTATATGACACTGGAGATAAAGAGAACCAAAACCAGCAGACCAAGATTGACCATGATTCCTGATAGGCTTTGCCAAACAAGTTCTGGATTACCATCTTGATAAGCTTGAACTAAATTAGCTAACTGCGTCACTGCTTGTCCAGAAAAGACCGGAAAGAGGGCTTGGGCAAGAGTCGCTAAAACAATCATCAGGATAACGACTACAAATGATAGCTTATAGACTTTAAAATAATGCCAAAAAAATTGAACTGTCTTCATGTTACTCCTCCTTTCCTTTCTGTGTTTCATAGATTTCACGGTAAACGGCATTGTTGGCAACCAAGTCTGCGTGCGTCCCTTGACCGATCAATCGTCCCTGATCCAGCACCAAGATTTTATCTGCATGAACAACCGAACTAATCTTTTGAGCGATGATAATGGTTGTTGTCCCTTTCAAGTCCTTATTCAAGGCTTCTTGGACCAGACGCTCTGACTTAGCATCCAAGGCTGAGGTCGAATCATCAAAAATCAGAATACGTGGATTGCTAACAATCCCACGGGCAATCGACATCCGTTGTTTTTGCCCACCAGAGAAGTTGGTTCCCCGTTCCTCAACTGGACTTTCAAAGGTTTTCTCCATACGATGAATGAATTCACTGGCTTGGGCAATATTGGCTGCGCGCTCCATTTCAAATAGAGTGGCATCTCCCTTACCCTGTCTCAAGTTATCTGCAATCGTTCCACTAAAGAGAATGGCTCGTTGGAGAACGATAGAAACAGTTTTACGCAGGGTCCCTTCACTCACTTCTCGAATATCCTTGCCACCGATTTTGATAGATCCCTCCTGTGGGTCAAAGAGACGTGGAATCAATTGAGCCAAGGTTGACTTCCCTGCACCAGTCGCTCCAACTACACCAATCATTTGACCAGGCTCGATGGTAAAGGTCACATCTTTCAACATTGGTTCCTTATCCATTGGATAGGTAAAGGTCACATTTTCAAAGCTAAGGCTTCCAACTAACTCTTCATCTGGGACATCCTTGAAGGTCATGGCTGGCTCTGCATCCAGAATTTCTCGAATACGACGCAGAGAAATCATAGCACGACTGACAGAATTTCCCAAAAATCCAACCATAACAATGGTAAAGATAATCTGGCTTAGGTAATTGACAAAGGAAGTAATGGAGCCAACAACTGACGGATCCGACTGAACCATCCCTGCAACTAGCCAAATAGAGAGGAATACCGCCCCGTAGCCGACCAACATCATAAAGGGTTCCACTACTGAAAAGGCATAACCGATGTAAAGATTTTGACCGAGAAGCTCGTCTGAAACCTCCGTAAACTTAGCAAACTGCTCTTTTTCTTGGACAAAGGACTTGACCACGCGAACGCCACGCAGATTTTCCTTGGCAATGGCATTGATGCGCTCAAGAAGGGTTTGAAACTTGGCAAAACGAGGACCCATCATCCCCATCATGACAGCAGTCAAACCAAAAATTAAGATTACCATGAGAACAATCACCCACCACAGAGAAGGTAAGGTTTGAACCGCCAAGATAAACGAACCGATGAACAAGAGGGGGAGTCTGAAAAGAATTTGGAAGGTCATCATGACGACGTTCTGAATCTGGTTGATATCATTTGTCATTCGAACGACTAGATTTCCCGCATTAAATTGTTCAATATTGGCATAAGAAAAGGTTTGGATTTTACGGAAGGCGTCCTCCCGAAGGTCAGATGAAACTCCTTGGGCAATATAGGCTGCAAGGACAACATTGAGCCCACCAGCAACCAGACCGACCACGGCCACACCAATCAACCAAGCCCCTATACTATAGATAGCTTCATATTTCCCAGCAAGGAGAGCGTCTAACACTTCCTGCAGATAACGCGGTTGCAAAAGTGAACTAGCAACCATCAAGCTCGTCATCAGGAGCGAAGCTAAGGCCTGCCACTTGTAGGTTTTTATTTTCTGAATCAGCATACTTTCTCCTTAAAAAATAGACAAAAGGGAGCGACAATGCGTCAGCTCCTTTTCATTCTGTTTGTGTGATGTTATTCTAGCAAAAAAGTGGGAACTTGTCAAAGAAGTCTCCTTGATATAGCTAGAATGACAAGTAATTCATTCTTTATAATTTTTGTTTTAACTCGACCAAGACATTCATAGCCTGCATAGGTGTCATATTGTAAACATCCAGTTTAGCTAATTCTGCTAGGATAGGATGCTCTTCTGCCGTATCAAAGAGTGAAATCTGTTCAGTGACGGCACTTGTTTGTCTCATGGGAGCAGGACTTTCTGCCCCTTGATTCTCTAACTGAGTCAAAATCTTATCCGCCCTTGCTAAGAGGTCTGCTGGCAAGCCAGCAATCTTGGCAACATGGATACCATAGGACTTATCAGCTGGACCTGGTTCAATCTTGTGAAGGAAGGTAACCTGCCCATCCTGCTCTAAAGTTGCCACGTGGACATTGACCAAGTGTTGTAAACTAGACTCCAGACTGGTCAACTCATGGTAGTGGGTCGCAAAGAGGGTCTTGGCTCCGATATGTTCATGAATGTATTCGATGATGGACTGAGCAAGAGCCATCCCGTCATAAGTTGCAGTTCCCCGTCCCAATTCATCAAAGAGAATGAGAGAGTTCTTGGTCGCATGCGAAATGGCATTGTTGGCCTCCATCATCTCCACCATAAAGGTTGACTGACCCGAAACCAAGTCATCTGCTGCTCCGATACGGGTAAAGACTGCATCAAAAATCGGTAAATGGGCGCTTTCTGCTGGCACATAAGAACCCAACTGAGCCATAACCGCCGTCATGGCTAACTGACGCATGTAGGTTGACTTTCCGCTCATATTGGGCCCTGTAATCAGTTGGATACTGGTATCTTCTGCCATCTGAATCGTATTGGGAATATAGGTCTGAGACCCCATAACCTTTTCAACGACAGCATGGCGCCCTTTCTGGATATCAATTCGCGAATCATCTCCGAATTCAGGTCGAATCAAATGCTGGGTTTCAGCCACAACTGCTAGACTCTGTAAGACATCAACTGTCGCAATTCCTTGGGCTAGAGCTTGTAAACGTTGGATGTACTTGCTGACCTCTTCACGAATACGCATAAAAATTTCATACTCTAGGTTAGCTGACTTCTCACGCGCCTCCAGCATATCTCCCTCGATACGGGCTAATTCTTCGG
>CAURTW010000115.1:0-4293 GCA_963527705.1 uncultured Streptococcus sp. | reverse complement strand
TTGCGACTCGTAACGAAGGCAAGACCAAGGAATTCCGAGCTATCTTTGACAAGCTAGGCTACGATGTGGAAAATCTTAATGACTACCCTGACCTGCCTGAAGTAGCAGAAACAGGCATGACTTTTGAAGAAAATGCCCGCCTCAAGGCAGAAACTATTTCCCAATTAACGGGCAAGATGGTTCTGGCAGATGATTCTGGACTCAAAGTTGATGTTCTAGGTGGCTTGCCAGGTGTCTGGTCAGCTCGTTTTGCAGGTGTGGGAGCTACTGACCGTGAAAATAATGCCAAACTCTTACACGAATTGGCCATGGTCTTTGAACTCAAGGACCGCTCGGCTCAATTCCATACAACCCTAGTCGTAGCCAGCCCAAACAAGGAAAGTTTGGTTGTCGAAGCAGACTGGTCAGGCTACATTAACTTTGAACCTAAGGGTGAAAATGGCTTTGGCTATGACCCTCTCTTCCTTGTAGGAGAGACAGGCAAGTCCTCAGCTGAATTAACCCTTGAAGAAAAAAATAGTCAATCTCACCGTGCCTTAGCCGTTAAGAAACTTTTGGAGGTATTTCCATCATGGCAAAGCAAACCATCATTGTAATGAGCGATTCCCATGGCGATAGCTTGATTGTGGAAGAAATCCGTGATCGCTATGTAGGCAAAGTTGACGCCGTTTTTCATAACGGCGATTCTGAACTGCGTCCTGATTCTCCCCTTTGGGAAGGCATCCGTGTTGTTAAAGGGAACATGGACTTCTACGCCGGCTACCCAGAACGTTTGGTGACCGAGCTTGGTTCGACCAAGATTATCCAAACCCATGGTCACTTGTTTGACATTAATTTCAACTTTCAAAAGTTGGACTACTGGGCTCAGGAAGAAGAGGCCGATATCTGTCTCTATGGTCACTTGCATGTGCCAAGTGCTTGGATGGAAGGCAAGACCCTCTTTTTAAATCCAGGTTCTATCAGTCAACCACGTGGGACCATCAGAGAATGTCTCTATGCTCGTGTGGAGATTGATGACAGTTATTTTAAAGTGGACTTTTTGACACGAGCCCATGAGGTGTATCCGGGCTTGTCCAAGGAGTTTAGCCGATGATTGCCAAGGAGTTTGAGACTTTCTTGTTGGGGCAGGAGGAAACTTTTTTGACCCCTGCTGAAAATCTGGCCGTGTTGATTGATACCCACAATGCAGATCACGCGATCCTCTTGCTTAGTCAGATGACCTATACCCGTGTTCCTGTTGTGACAGATGAAAAACACTTTGTTGGAACTATTGGGCTCAGAGATATTATGGCTTATCAGATGGAGCATGATTTGAGTCAAGAAATCATGGCAGATACGGATATCGTTCATATGACGAGAACGGACGTAGGGGTCGTCTCGCCTGATTTTACCATTACGGAGGTCTTGCACAAGCTGGTAGATGAGTCATTCTTGCCGGTTGTGGATGTGTCAGGGATTTTCCAAGGGATTATCACGCGCAAGTCCATCCTCAAGGCAGTCAATGCCCTCTTGCATGACTTTAGTAAGGAATATGAGATTCGATGCAAATGAGAGACAGGATTTCAGCCTTTTTAGAGGAAAAGCAGGGTTTGTCTGCCAATTCCAAGCAGTCCTATAAGTATGATTTGGAGCAATTTTTAGACATTGTAGGCGAGCGGATCTCTGAGACCAGTCTCAAGATTTACCAAGCCCAGCTAGCCAATCTAAAAATCAGCGCCCAGAAGCGAAAGATTTCGGCCTGTAACCAATTTCTCTACTTTCTCTATCAAAAAGGAGAAGTGGATAGCTTTTACCGCTTGGAATTAGCTAAACAAGCTGAAAAGAAGACCGAAAAGCCAGAACTGTTAGACCTAGACTCTTTTTGGCAAGAAAGTGACTATCCAGAGGGTCGCTTGCTAGCACTCTTAATCCTAGAAATGGGGCTCTTGCCGAGTGAGATTTTAGCCCTCAAAGTTGCGGATATCAATCTGGATTTTCAGGTATTGCGAATTAAGAAGGCTTCCCAACAGAGGATTGTCACCATTCCCACGACCTTGCTTTCAGAATTGGAACCCTTGATGGGCCAGACCTACCTCTTTGAAAGGGGAGGGAAAGCCTATTCTCGTCAGTGGGCCTTTCGTCAGCTAGAGTCCTTTGTCAAGGAGAAAGGTTTCCCGGCCTTATCAGCCCAAGCCTTGCGGGAACAGTTCATTCTACGACAAATTGAAAACAAGGTCGATTTGTACGAAATTGCAAAAAAATTAGGATTAAAAACAGTCCTGACCTTAGAAAAATATAGATAATGGATATTAAATTAAAAGATTTTGAAGGGCCCCTGGACTTGCTCTTGCACCTGGTTTCTAAGTACCAGATGGATATCTACGATGTGCCCATTACGGAAGTCATCGAACAGTATCTAGCCTATGTCTCAACCCTGCAGGCCATGCGTCTGGAAGTGACGGGCGAGTACATGGTCATGGCCAGTCAGCTCATGCTGATCAAGAGCCGCAAGCTCTTGCCAAAGGTAGCTGAAGTGACAGACTTAGAGGATGACCTGGAGCAGGACCTTCTCTCCCAAATCGAAGAATACCGCAAGTTCAAGCTCTTGGGTGAGCACTTGGAAGCTAAGCACCAAGAGCGGGCCCAGCACTATTCCAAAGCGCCGACAGAGTTGATTTACGAAGATGCGGAGCTTGTACATGACAAGACGACCATTGACCTCTTTTTGGCTTTTTCAAATATCCTAGCCAAGAAAAAAGAGGAGTTCGCTCAGAACCACACGACCATCCTGCGCGATGAGTATAAGATTGAGGACATGATGGTCATCGTAAAAGAGTCCTTGACTGGACGAGACCAGTTGCGCTTGCAGGATTTGTTCAAGGAAGCCCAGAATGTCCAAGAGGTTATTACCCTCTTTTTGGCAACCCTAGAGTTAATCAAAACTCAGGAATTGATCCTCGTGCAAGAGGAGAGTTTCGGAGATATCTATCTCATGGAAAAGAAGGAAGAAAATCAAGAGGCACAAAGCTAGACTTGATAGAGAGGAAAGATGAGTACTTTAGCAGAAATAGAAGCGCTCTTGTTTGTGGCAGGTGAAGATGGGATTCGGGTTCGTCAGTTGGCTGAACTCCTATCGCTTCCCCCGACAGGCATCCAGCAGAGTTTAGAAAAATTAGCTCATAAGTATGAAAAAGACCAAGAGTCGAGCTTGTCTCTGATCGAGACAGGTGGTGCATACAGATTGGTCACTAAACCTCAATTTGCAGCGATTTTGAAGGAATACTCCAAGGCGCCTATCAACCAGAGTTTGTCTCGGGCTGCTCTTGAGACCTTGTCCATCATTGCCTACAAGCAACCGATTACTCGGATAGAAATTGATGCTATCCGTGGGGTCAACTCTAGTGGGGCCTTGGCAAAGTTGCAGGCCTTTGACTTGATACGAGAAGACGGGAAAAAAGAAGTATTGGGTCGCCCCAACCTCTATGTGACTACGGATTATTTCCTAGATTACATGGGGATAAACCATTTGGAAGAATTACCAGTGATTGATGAGCTTGAGATTCAAGCCCAAGAAAGCCAATTATTTGGTGAAAGGATAGAAGAAGATGAGAATCAATAAATATATTGCCCACGCAGGTGTGGCCAGTAGGAGAAAAGCAGAAGAGCTGATCAAGCAAGGTTTGGTGACGGTTAACGGCCAAGTGGTACGTGAACTAGCAACCACTATCAAGTCAGGCGACAAGGTCGAAGTTGAAGGTCAACCTATCTACAATGAAGAAAAGGTCTATTATCTGCTTAACAAACCACGTGGTGTGATTTCCAGTGTGACAGATGACAAGGGGCGTAAGACTGTTGTCGATCTCTTGCCCAACGTGAAAGAGCGCATCTACCCTGTAGGTCGTTTGGACTGGGATACATCAGGAGTCTTGATTTTGACCAATGATGGGGATTTTACGGATGAAATGATTCACCCTCGTAATGAGATTGACAAGGTTTATGTTGCGCGTGTTAAAGGTGTGGCCAATAAGGACAATCTCCGCCCCTTGACCCGTGGACTTGAGATTGATGGCAAGAAAACCAAGCCAGCTGTTTATGAGATTCTCAAAGTGGATCCAGTCAAAAACCGCTCTGTGGTGCAGTTGACCATCCATGAAGGGCGTAACCATCAGGTTAAAAAAATGTTTGAAGCTGTCGGTCTCCAAGTAGACAAGTTGTCACGGACCCGTTTTGGACATCTAGACTTGACAGGACTCCGTCCAGGAGAATCCCGCCGTCTTAATAAAAAAGAAATCAGCCAACTACACACCATGGCTG
>CAURTW010000114.1:0-4333 GCA_963527705.1 uncultured Streptococcus sp. | reverse complement strand
CCAAAATCGGCAAACTGCGCGAACTGTCGCCGCTGTGGGAAATGTTCAAAGACGGGATTGATTTGAACTCAATTGAATGGGCGGCGCATTAAGATTGATGTCAAACAAAGGCTGTCTGAGAAAGTGAGTCTGATTTTTGAATACAGTAAAACACTTTTTATAGACAGTCTTGTAAGCTATTTTCATAGAAAGAATACCATGAAAGTTAAAATTATTAATTTGCCAAATGGTTATAAACGTATTATTTATGGAAAATATTTTGAACAAATTGACTTAGATTATGAACAAGATTTAGACGTATTAAAAAAAGATATTGAATTTGCTTTATCTGTTATTGAATACAATCGATCTATATTCAAAAAATTCTCTTCTTTATTTAAGAATAAAAACATTTTTGTTTATCAAGGAGGACATCATCTTGATATTATTGATCGTGATAAAGGAAGTTTGGAATGGTTAACTATTGAAGATCATTGGACAAAAGATGTTGATGATATCACTGGTTCATGGAAAATGGAGAATTTAGAAATTAGCCGACAAACTCAATATGCAATGCAACTTCTAAAGATTGGTAAAACAAATATTGAGAAAGAAATAAGAAAAATTAAACAAAGGTTCTAAAAAAATGAGTAAATACGGTGGTGAAGACATAATCTATATGAATGATGGTGTATTTAGAAATAAATTAGCCATTCAAGATCCACTTAAATTAGAAAAGGTCGAAAGAGACATTTCTGCTATTTCCGCCCAAAATCTGCTTTTGCAACCCATTACAGGCAATTTCGATTTGGCGCATTTACAGACCATTCATCGCGAACTGTTTGGCAATGTTTATGATTGGGCAGGAGAAATTCGGCGAATTGATATTTCCAAAGGTAATACCCGATTTGCCAATTTTGCTTTTATCGAAAACGAAAGCCGTAAACTTTTGGAGAAGCTGCAAAGCGAAAACTATTTACGGGGGTTGGATAAAGATAAATTCGCCGAGCGTGTGGCCTATTATTTGGGCGAGTTGAACGTCCTACATCCTTTTCGTGAAGGAAACGGCAGAACATTGCGCCTGTTTATGACGCAATTGGCAATGAAAAACGGTTTGCAGATACATTGGCAAAATATCTCTGCCGAACAAATGATTCAAGCCTGTATTCAGGCATACCATGCCGATAGCAGCTTATTGGCACTCCTAATTTTAGAAAATTTAGAACAATCGTCTTTTTCAGACGACTAAAACATCAACAAACCACGATATTTTAAGCAAGCGTAGGTTGGGTTGGAAACCCAACAAGCCTATTAAAGCACCTGAAATGTTGGGTTTAATAACCCAACCTACCTATAAATAAAAAGGCCGTCCGAAATCCCAAAAGACCTTTTCAGAAGACCTAAAAGCCACCACGTTAAAATTAAGGATGCAACCCATGAACGAACAAGAACTTGACCTCGACAATCTCGACAACCTGCTTGAAGATTTTGACGGTGTTACCGTAGAGGGCGGCGTCGATTCGGAAAACAACGACGGCTGCGAAGGCGGCGCGTGCAAAATTTGAATTTCAGGTCGTCTGAAAACCGGCAAACAAACCACTTAAACCATCAAAAAACATTAAGGAAACCACATCATGGCATACAGCGATAAAGTAATCGACCACTATGAAAACCCCCGCAACGTCGGTACTTTCGATAAAAACGACGAATCTGTCGGCACCGGCATGGTCGGCGCGCCGGCCTGCGGCGACGTGATGCGCCTGCAAATCAAAGTGAACGACGAAGGCATCATCGAAGATGCGAAATTTAAAACTTACGGCTGCGGCTCGGCCATTGCTTCTTCCAGCCTGATTACCGAGTGGGTCAAAGGCAAAAGCCTGGATGACGCGCTGGCAATCAAAAACAGCGAAATCGCCGAAGAACTGGAACTGCCGCCGGTGAAAATCCACTGCTCCATCTTAGCTGAAGATGCGGTAAAAGCGGCTGTTGCCGACTATCGCAAACGTCAGGAAAACAAATAACCCGATTCGGTTGGTGTTTTGTCGGCAGACGTTCATAGGATTTCTGAAAGTCTTAGGATTTTCGGGAAAAGCAAACCTGATGATTTGTTCTCTTCACCCTCGGAGGTCGGAAGTCAAGGGCACAGAAACTTAATCCTTTTGAAGTTGCCGCCAAATTTGGGACTGCCTGCCAATCTATCCCCTCTCCCCGCGGGAGAGGGTTAGGGAGAGGGCAATAAGCCGCAGGCTTATATTGAGTCGATACGCTTGAAAAATCAAAAGAGACGACATGCCTTCTTTCGTGAAGAAGAGGATAAGGGCACAATAACTTAATCGTTTGGAAGTGGCCGCCAAATTTGGGACTGTCTGCCAATCTATTCCCTCTCCCAGCGGGAGAGGGTTAGGGAGAGGGCGATAAGCCGTAGGCTTATATTTAGTCAATACGCCTGCAAAATAAAAGGAGACGAAATGCCTTTTACCGATGAAGAGGCCCAATCCCTGCTTGCCGTCAAAGGCATAGGTAAAACTGTATTGCAGCGTTTGCAGCAAATGGGTTTGGATGATGTTACCACGCTGGCGGCAGCGAATTTGGATGACGTTTTGGAACAAGGCGCAAAATTGACCGGCTCGACTTGTTGGAAAAACAGTCCGCAGGCAAAAGCTGTCGTTTCCGCCGCGATAGAGTGGGCAAAACAGCGTTTTCAGACGACCTGAAAGATATGAGGTCGTCTGAAAATGAAAGTAGGCAAACAAAACAATGATTGCGAAATAAGGAAAAAAGCATGATTACCATCACAGAAAACGCAGCCAAACACATCAACAGCTACCTGACCAAGCGCGGCAAAGGCTTGGGCGTGCGCTTGGGTGTGAAAACCAGCGGCTGCTCGGGCATGGCATACAACCTTGAATTTGTCGATGAAGCGAACGAAGACGACCTGATTTTCGAAGAACACGGCGCGCGCGTTTATATCGACCCGAAAAGCTTGGTTTATCTGGACGGCACGCAAGTCGATTACACCAAAGAAGGTTTGCAGGAGGGTTTCAAATTTGAAAACCCGAATGTCAAAGACTCTTGCGGCTGCGGCGAGAGCTTCCACGTTTAAGACAAAAAAGTGGCGGGACAGTATCAAAACCGTCCCGCCATTTTTTCGCTTCCTGCCTGTTGTAGCTACCTTTGCCTTTTCTTTTCCGTTCCACCTTGTGTCGGAACAAATCGGATTTCACTAAGGCTTTTAAAGCATTGTCGCGTATTTTGCCTTTATTGTGCTGCACTTTACTGCTCATATTCAGTCCTTTTGGTTAAGAATCAGCAGATTATAAGGCAAAATCAGGTTTCTGCCGAAAATTTCACATTAATTATCCTGCCATGTCTCAATATTTCACACTCTTCCAGCTTGAACCCGCTTTCGATATCGACGCCGAAAACTTGGAGCAAACTTACCGCGCCTTGGCTGCCCGTTTTCATCCCGACAAATTCGCGTCCGCTTCCGCTTTCGAGCAAAAGCAGGTAGTGATGATGTCTTCCACCATCAACGATGCCTACCGCACTTTGAAAAATCCCATCGACCGCGCCGCGTACCTGTTGAAAGCGCAGGGCATTGATGCCGATGCGCCGGAGCATACCTCTTTTGCCCCCGAATTTCTCATGCAGCAAATGGAATGGCGCGAAACGCTGATGGATGCGCAGATGGAGCAAAACAACGAAGCCCTGCGCGCGTTGGATCAAGAAATCAGCCGCGAACAAGACAAGCTGTATCAAGATTTGCGGACGGCCTTTGCAGCAAAAGATCACGAAGCCGCCGCCCAATGGGTACGCCACGGCAGGTTTTTAAACAAACTGCGCAACGAAATCGCTGCCGCATCACAAGATTAAATGCACAGATTTCGAGCATCTGAAAGGTCGTCTGAAAACCGGAGTAAGGTTTCAGACGACCTTTATTGCTTATTTCATCATGTTGAGACCTTTGCAATAACATAGGTTACTAAAATTTTATGCTCAATCTCATTTTCAAAATGCAAAACCTTTCTGATTTTTCCTACTTTTTGCTCAATATTAGGAAGGTTTTAGTCAATTGGAATTTTTTAGCGCATTTTTATGCGTCAAATTTCGTTAACAGACTATTTTTGCAAAGGTCTCATGTTGTATGCCATTATATTTTCAAAATTTAACACAAGTCCGAATTTGCCTTATTTCATAAGCGCATAGCCGCATGAGGGTTTTGATGTCGAAAAACACGTCTTCGCGGTAAGGCTTGAATCATAGGGGAAGAGGTCGTCTGAAAGAAAATCGGGAAAAGCACGATTTCAAAACAGCGGCCTTGTCAAGACTGGATAAGCGACGAAAAATACACTAT
>CAURTW010000113.1:0-4341 GCA_963527705.1 uncultured Streptococcus sp. | reverse complement strand
TTTAGACTAATTTCCACTTTAGTCAGCCAAGTGGAAGTTACTTTGAGAAGTTACCTCTTTTTCCATGAAAAGGGGATTAGAGCAAAAGATGGAAAGAAATGATAGATTATGGTATAATAAAACGATATAACTCGTTATTGAACAGAAGAGGAGAGACATGACTGATTTAAAAGCAATTCAGGCTCGTAGTCTGGAGATGGCTGAATATTTTGTGGGCTTTTGCAAGGAACATGATTTACTTTGTTATCTCTGTGGAGGAGGTGCTATTGGTGCCCTTCGAAACAAGGGCTTTATTCCTTGGGACGACGACCTAGACTTTTTTATGCCCCGTAAAGATTATGAGAAATTAGCAGAATTATGGCCTCGTTATGCAGATGAGCGTTATTTCTTGTCGAAGAGTAATAAGGATTTTGTCGACCGCAATCTTTTTATTACCATTCGTGACAAGGAAACCACCTGTATAAAGCCTTATCAGCAAGATTTGGATTTGCCACATGGTCTGGCCTTGGATGTTTTGCCTTTGGATTATTATCCTAAAAATCCAGCTGAGCGGAAAAAACAGGTTCGTTGGGCCTTGATTTATTCACTCTTTTGTGCCCAAACTGTTCCAGAAAAGCATGGCGCACTTATGAAGTGGGGAAGCTGTATTTTACTGGGGTTGACTCCAAAATCTCTCCGTTATCGCATTTGGAAGAAAGCTGAAAAAGAAATGACCAAGTACAGTCTAGCTGAGAGCGATGGAATCACGGAATTATGCTCGGGTCCTGGTTACATGAGAAACAAGTACCTAATCGAATCTTTTGAGGATAATCTTTTCTTGCCATTTGAAGAGACAGAGATGCCCGTTCCAGTTGGCTACGATGCCTATCTCAGCACTGCTTTTGGTGATTATATGACACCTCCACCAGCAGATAAGCAGGTGCCGCATCATGATGCTGTCATCGCTGATATGGATAAGTCTTATACAGAATACAAGGGAGAATATGGAGCATGATGGGAGAAAAAATAAGCGTTATCGTTCCAGTCTACAATGTAGAGGTCTACCTAGAGCGATGTGTGGAGTCAATTCTTCATCAGACTTATACTAATTTTGAACTAATCCTAATAAATGATGGATCTACTGATTCCAGTGGACAAATCTGTGATCATTTAGCATATCAGTATGAAAATATCAAGGTTTACCATATCGAAAATGCTGGTGTTTCTAATGCCAGAAATATTGGAATTCAGCTAGCGACGGGTGTTTGGATAACTTTTGTTGATAGTGATGATTTCGTCACCAAGGATTACCTAGCTACTTTAGCTAGTGCAGTTGAGGGAGGAAATGTAGGTTTTGTGATTGCTCCTCTACATCATATCAAAAATGGAATAGTGACAGATTTACCCCCGTATTCTGGTAGAAAAGAACTTTGGTCAACAGAAGAAACCATGAAAGAATTACTCATGACCACTAAGACATCATTCTTTCCAGTCGCAAAACTATTTAAGAGAGACCTGCTGGTAGATGAGAAATTTAATACAGACTACCATCTAGCTGAAGATGCCTTATTTTTAACTGAATTGCTACTAAAGACAAGATGCAGTAGCGTATTTATTGACAAACCTGTTTATTATTATGATCATCGTGAGGGAAGTGCGACAACGTCTGTTAATCGGCATGTATTTGACACTATAAAAGTTTATACGAGAATTATTGCTCAAGTATCACAAGTCTTTCCTAATTTAAAATACGAATTAAAAAATAGAGAATGCTGGTCGTACATCACAGTTTACGATAAAATTATCTTTACTTCATCTGAACAGTATCAAAAGGAGAAAGTAGAACTAAGGGCTTGGATTGTTCAGCATCGGCGCGAAATATGGAAGGATGCTTATTTCACTACTTTTCGCAAGGTAGCAATCTTTTCACTTGTCATTTCTCCATGGCTATATAAGAAAATTATTGGATTAAAAAACTAATATCATGAGAAGGAGTTGAAAATGAATTTTTCAAAATTGGATGAATACTTTGAAAAATCAAAACTATGGATTGCGTATCTATTTGTTTTTATTTCGATTTTAAGTATGAGTTCACTGGTTTATAAGATAGCAAATCCCCTCTACAAGGGATTATCAGCGATTGTAGTGCTTTATATTTGCTATACCTTATTGTTTAAGTGGAAAGAAATCACAGCAGATCGCAAATTTCTATCCTTATTTGGACTCTTAGCTGGAAGTCATCTGCTATCAGCTGTTTTCAATCGCTCTGGACATCTGATTGGAAATGTGATTGAAATTCTCTTCATGGTAACCTATGTTTTATTATTTACCATGTTACAATCAGGGCAACTTAAAAAATTATTTGACTGGATTGCCTATACGGTTCAAATTGTATCTTTTTCTTCAGCAATTTTTGCGTTTGGTTTATTGGTAAGTAGAGTCCTTATCCTATTTAAGATTGGCGAACAATCTTATTACTATGGTGTTATGAATGGACGTCTGTGGGGGATTGTTAATCCAAATGCTAGTGCTATTTTTTCTTATATTAGTATTGTTTTTGCTTTGTATCTCATCAACAAAGGAAGTAGGTACTCGATTTATCTGAAGATAAATAATGTAATTCAATTTCTAAATTTTGCGGCTATGCAAAGCAGAGGGGCGCTCCTATCGGTCATATTGATGCTTGGGGTATATTGTCTATTCGTTACTAGAGGTAATCTTGTCAAAAAGATTGTTACATTTGCAGTTGCTGCTACCTTGGTTACCAGTGCTGATATTGGTCTAAGTTACTTGAACTCTATTTATATTTCATCTGGAAGAACTGCTATCATTGATTTAAATAAGGGTGAATCCTATTCTGAAATAGGCTCGGATATAGAAAAGAAAAATACTGAACTTCATTTGATTGAAACAACTCCTAGTGGTCGTACGTATATTTGGAAAAATGCAATTAAAATGGGAATTGAGAAACCAGTATTTGGTTATGGTGTTCGAAATGTCTCAGATTATTATACCCAATATTTTAGTAAATATGAAATTCAAAATTCACTCATTGGTGGTAATTTCCATAATATATTTATTACAATTTTTGTAAGTTCTGGATTCTTAGGACTCATTTCTTTTATACTCATAATCACTTATGTAAGTTTACGTTTTATAATCTATTTAATTGTGACTAAGAAAAATGATGAAAAATTAATTATAATTTTATTTTTTGGGATTTTATTTGGCCAATTATTTGAAAGTCAAATCATCTACTCCACAAATTTTATCAACATAATTTTCTGGTTAGTAATTGGTTATGGTTTAACGATTTTTTTGAAAGAAAAAAAAATCCGTTATGAGGAAGTAACAGATATTTCTGAAATTCAACAAATGGAATTAGGGATTATGGAGTACATTCATGAAGTTTGTCAGAAAATTGGTGCCAAATATTTCTTATCGTATGGTAGTTTAATTGGTGCAGTTCGTCATAAAGGTTTTATTCCATGGGACGATGATATGGATATTTGTATGCTTCGTGATGATTATGAAAAACTGCAAGATTATATGCTTGCACATCCAGATGAACGATATGAACTTATGTCTTATAAAAATAATATCAAATATGTCTATCCTTTCATGAAGATCAAAGATAATCAGACCTATCTAGTGGAGGAGGATGTGCGAATTGATTCAAATATGGGAATCTATATAGATATTTTTCCTGTAGATGGTTATGAAGATGATCAGTCTTTTAAAGAGAAGATGACCAAGATTATTAAAAAGCGTCAATTAAGTTGTTACACATTCAAAGGAATTACGAATACTAAAAGTGTAGTAAATTCAATTATCCGCTATATTTCTGTTATTATCTTTTATTTCACTAATACAAATAAGTATGTTTCTCAAATTGATGAATTGGCTAAATCAAGAAAAGTAGAAGATTATGAACAAGCAGATTACCTTATTTATAAAGATATGAACAAACCTGTTTGGAAACGCGAATGGATAGAAGATGTTGAAACTGGCAATTTTGAAGGCAAGGAATTTATGATACCAAAACACTACCATGAAATTCTCACTTCAGATTATGGAGACTACATGCAGTTGCCACCAGTAGCTCAACAAGTTTCTCATCATGATTTCAAACTATGGAAAATTGTGGATAATGGATAATATTTCTTTGTTAAAGGAAAGAGAAAAAATTAGGAGTTACAAAAATGTCTGAGAGAATCTTAAGTCTAGAAGAGATTAAGCAAGTGGAACTTGATATTCTAGAGTATTTACATGAAATCTGTGAAAAACATGATATTAAGTATTTCATCGATTTTGGAACCTTACTAGGAGCTGTACGCCATAAAGGATTTATCCCTTGGGATG
>CAURTW010000112.1:0-4352 GCA_963527705.1 uncultured Streptococcus sp. | reverse complement strand
ATGTCCGCCTCAGCTATGCGACAGACCTAGACACGCTTAAAGAAGCAGTTAAACGTTTGAAAGCATTTATGGGTAGTGAGAATGATTGATCATTTTGAAATTAAGGTAAAGGATTTACAAATTTCAGAAGGATTTTATAGGAGTTTTCTCGCCCCTTTGGGCTATAAATTGGCTTTTAAAACTACTTCTCTAATCAGTTTTCTTGCCCCAAATAGCCCTCATCCTGGTGGTGACTTTTGGTTAGCTCAGGGGACGCAAAATCCTATTCACTTTGCTTTCTTAGCAGAAAATAAGGAAGAGGTTCAAGCTTGTTATGAGGCTGGCTTAGAGGCAGGTGGGCTAGACAATGGTGCTCCTGGTTATCGCAGTGAGCATCCGATTTATTATGCTGCTTTTATGATTGATCCAGATGGGAACAATATAGAGGTGGTTTGCCATAAAGAATAAAAAAGAAAAGGAAAAATAATGACAAAACGTGTAACGATTATTGATGTAAAAGACTATGTTGGTCAAGAAGTGACGATTGGTGCTTGGGTTGCCAACAAATCAGGAAAAGGGAAAATCGCCTTCTTGCAATTGCGTGATGGAACAGCCTTCTTCCAAGGTGTAGCCTTTAAACCAAACTTTGTTGAAAAATTTGGTGAAGAAGTGGGACTTGAGAAGTTTGATGTTATCAAACGCTTGAGCCAAGAAACTTCTGTTTATGTGACAGGAATTGTCAAAGAAGACGAACGTTCTAAGTTTGGCTATGAGTTGGATATTACAGACATCGAAGTGATCGGTGAATCTCAAGACTACCCAATCACACCAAAAGAACACGGAACAGACTTCTTGATGGACAACCGTCACTTGTGGCTCCGCTCTCGTAAGCAAGTAGCAGTGATGCAAATCCGTAACGCTATCATCTATGCAACTTATGAGTTTTTCGACAAGAACGGCTTCATGAAATTTGATAGCCCAATTCTTTCAGGAAACGCAGCTGAAGATTCAACAGAACTCTTTGAAACAGACTACTTTGGGACACCAGCCTACTTGAGCCAATCAGGTCAGCTTTACCTAGAAGCAGGAGCTATGGCTCTTGGCCGTGTCTTTGACTTTGGTCCAGTATTCCGTGCTGAAAAATCAAAAACACGCCGTCACTTGACTGAGTTCTGGATGATGGACGCAGAGTATTCATACTTGACACATGATGAGTCACTTGACTTGCAAGAAGCTTATGTAAAAGCTCTTCTACAAGGTGTTCTTGACCGTGCGCCTCAAGCCTTGGAAACCTTGGAGCGTGATACAGAACTCTTGAAACGCTACATTTCAGAGCCATTCAAACGCATTTCATACGATCAAGCCATTGACCTCTTGCAAGAGCATGAGAATGATGAAGACGCTGACTACGAACATCTTGAGCATGGTGATGACTTTGGGTCACCACATGAAACTTGGATTTCAAACCACTTTGGTGTGCCAACATTTGTCATGAACTATCCAGCAGCCATCAAGGCATTTTACATGAAACCAGTTCCTGGAAATCCAGAGCGCGTGCTTTGTGCAGACTTGCTTGCACCAGAAGGTTATGGAGAAATCATCGGTGGGTCTATGCGTGAGGAAGACTATGATGCGCTTGTCGGTAAGATGGATGAACTTGGTATGGACCGTACAGAGTATGAATTCTACCTTGACCTTCGTAAATACGGTACAGTTCCACACGGAGGATTTGGTATCGGTATCGAACGTATGGTAACCTTTGCAGCAGGAACAAAACACATCCGTGAAGCTATTCCATTCCCACGTATGTTGCATCGTATTAAACCTTAAAAATAAAATAATAAAAAGAGGATAGACAAAACTCCTTGAAATTATAAAAATGCATAGTATCAGGTATTTGAAAACTTTGATATTATGTGTTTTTTTAGAAGAGTCTAGGACAATAGTTTAACCTTAAATATAAAAAGCGAACAAAACGAGTTATCTGACACTCAGAATTCTGTCTTGTTCGCTTTTTTGTCTAATCAATCGATTTTAAAATTTATAATAAAGAATTCCGAAAATCAAAATCTTTTTGTCCCAGCCTCCTTTCAATTGATTTTTTAACCAGTCTCATTTACAATCCTATAATTCTATAATGTTACGATGTTTCAAACAAAGTATTTGAGATTTTATTTTAAAACTGATATACGAATAATTCGTTACTTAGGCTCAAAACAGTGTCTAATCAACTCTCTCTACTAACTTATAGTAATTTAGTCTTTATTTGTATGTGCAGATATATGTATAGAATAAGTGCGACGTCTCGAAAATAGAGGTGACTGTCCGTTTCCTCTTTAGGCAATCCACAGGATATATCTATCTAACGTTTGCACTTTTTATGCGACACCAGAAAGGTCTACAATTTTAACTGAACGGCTATTAGTATGAGATAGAAAGATTGGTTGGGAGTTAGGTATATAAAAAAATAATTTTATAAAAGGAGGTTGTGACTCTAAATGAAGGGTAAACAACAAGATTTTAGAACGGAAAAGTATATTCGTTATGGTATTCGTAAATACAGTTTTGGATCAGCATCAGTAGCGATTGCGGCTGGTTTAATGTTCTTGGGAAATGGAGCAGTTTCAGCGACAGAGGTACAAGGTACGGAAACTACAGTAGCAGCAACTTCAGCTAAAAAAGATAATCAGAATACTGCAGAAGTAAAATCAGAAACTGAAAAAACTGCAGAAGCAAAACCTGAAGTGAAAGCAGAAGAGGCTAAAAAAGTCAACAAGGCAATACTGGAAGCAAGTATCGCGACTTTAGAATCTAAACTTGCAACTGCAAAATATGCGGATGCTACAGTAGTAAATTCAGCTAAGGAAGTATTGGCAACAGCTAAAGCAGCTCTTGCTAAGGCAGAGGCTAGCCAAGCCGATGTAGATGCACAAGCAGCAACTGTATCAGCATTAAGTACTGTAGTTACTGAGTCAAATACTGCTGGTTTCGATAAGAAAGAAGCAGCTGAAAAAGAAGCAGCAAAAGCTGAAGCAGAAAAAACTGCAACTCCAGTTGAAAAAGCTCTTTCAGTAGCTACAACAACTCTGACGCAAGTATCGTCAGAAGCTGAAGTAACTAACAAATTGGCTGAAACTGAACTTGCTAAGGCAGATGTCAAAGAAGAAAACAAGGCAGCAGTTACTGCAGCAGTCGCTAAAAACCAAGCAGTTCTTACTGAAACTAAGGCTTTTCTTGCTGATAAGAGTGTTACAAAAGAGCAAGTAGATGCTCAATTGGAACGCCTTAACGAATCAATCCTTGCAGTTTATAATGAATTGAAAAACGCAGGAATCGGCCGTGATGGTAGATACGGAGTTGCTCTTTCAGCTAATGAAGGCTATACAGCTAACTCTACAGCTTTAAGAAAAGAAAATGGCGAGTTTGATGGTTCGACTGGTAAATCTTACAAAGTACTAGACGGTAACGACAAATATAAAATTTATGTTCATGGATATCAATCAGACAATACAGATGTGCCTGCGGCTAATAGTGGACAAGCAGGGATAAGTGGTCGTACTGATATTCCTTTATCAAAAACAGAAGCTCAGAAACTTGGTCGTGAAGCTGCTCTATGGAAAGGGAAACTTCGTGCTACAGGAAAAACTAATGGGAATACAATATGGGGTGCAGGAGGTGCTTATGAGTATCTAGCTACAGAAATCTACGGATATACTTATGAGCAAGGAAACCACTATGTATATATCACTGATGCTAAAAAACGTTTCACTTTATCACCAGAAGCAGAAGCTGCGGGATATAAAATTAAAGATATCCAACTTAGCAATTTAATTCCGGGTACTGGATATAATGAAAAAACAGATACAGTAGAAGGATACGTAGCATCTACTCTTCAAAACGGTGTTTATGATATGCGTTATATCGTTACAGTTGAAAAAGATGGTCAATCTCAACAAGTTACTTTCCGTGACTTAACAGCTGGATGGATTGGATGGCAAGACTCAACAGCTCCATTAATTAAAGGTAAATCTACAATGGTCACAATTGGAGATGAAGTGAACCATAATATTAAATATGTTGATAACGATGGAATGAGCCGTGATGAAAGAACTGGTTATGTATACAGAAGTAATGGAGAAAAAGTTGTTGCCGGTTCAAAAACGGCTCCTGGAGGCACGAATGGATCAACCTTTACTGCAGTTGATGGATCTAAAGTAAATACCCAGAACGGACCACAAACTGTCACAGCCCACACAGCCTTAAATGGTAATTTTACGGGAAGTAAAACTTCGATAAATGATGTTGTACCAGGATTAAGTTATGATCCAAAAACTGGAGATATTACAGGAACAGCGTCAGAAGCTGGAATTTAT
>CAURTW010000111.1:0-4461 GCA_963527705.1 uncultured Streptococcus sp. | reverse complement strand
TACATAACTCAAGTGATATAATTAGTTACTAGAATTTTTGTAACTATTAAAGGAGATTATCAATGAAAAAAGCAATGTTAATTATCAACCCTACCTCTGGTGGGGAGAAGGCTTTGGATTATAAGGTCAAGCTGGAGAATAAAGCCAAAGATTATTTTGAGCATGTGGAAACCAAAATTACCGAAAAAGCGTTGGATGCAACAAATTTTGCTGAAGAAGCGTCTCGTGAGCAGTACGATGCAGTGGTTGTTTTTGGTGGAGACGGGACGGTCAATGAAGTTATTTCAGGTATTGCTGAGAGAGACCACATTCCTAAGTTAGGAATTATCCCAGGCGGTACGGGTAACCTCATTACGAAACTGTTGGAAATCAATCAAGACATTGATGGTGCGATTGATGAACTCGATTTTAACTTAACCAACAAGATTGATATCGGTAAAGCAAATGACAATTATTTTGGTTATATTTTTAGTATCGGTTCTCTGCCTGAGGCGATTCACAATGTTGAAATCGAGGACAAGACAAAATTCGGTATTTTAGCCTATGCTGTAAATACCATGAAGTCTGTCATGACGGATCAGGTCTTTAACATTAAGGTTGAGACAGAAAATGGAAATTATGATGGTGAAGCGAGTCATGTTTTGGTTCTCTTGACAAATTACTTCGCTGATAAGAAAATCTTTGAAGAAAACAAGGATGGCTACGCCAATATTTTGATTCTAAAAGATGCTTCTCTATTCTCTAAATTATCTGTCATTCCTGATTTACTAAAAGGGGATGTTGTTGGCAATGATAATATTGAGTATATCAGAGCGCGCAATATTAAGATCTCTTCAGATAGTGAATTGGAGTCAGATGTTGACGGCGATAAGTCGGATAATCTACCTGTAGAGATTAAGGTACTGGGCCAGCATATTGAAGTCTTTTCACAACCGAAAGAGTAGAAGGTAGAAACAAGTTTGTCTTTCACTGCTAAAACTGAATTCATATCAACGATTGGAGGAGAAATGAATTCTCTATTTGATGAATTTCGAACAATTTGTTCACATTTAAACCAAGTCGGAATCACTCCGACGCTCATGGGGTCTTTGGGGTTTGAATACCGTTCAAATGAAGATTGGGAGCCGTCTGACATTGATATTCATGTTCCTGGAGATCCTAGAGGCTGGGAAGCACCTGATCATCTCAGGATTTATGACTGGGACAAGATAATGAAAGTGATGAACCACTTAGGCTATACCTTGATAGATATTCATGAGCACGAATTCCAAAAAGATGGTGTGAGCGTTGAATTTGGAAGTATCGATTCCTTACCTGATTTTGCAGGAGTTTCGGAATCAGATATAGAGTTGATTCATCTCGAGGACATCACGTTTCGTGTTCCAAGTTTAGAACAGTATTTCAGTATATATAAAGCTTCTTCTCAAGATTCCTATAGAAATGACCACAATAACAATAAGGATTTTAAAAAGATAAAGTGGCTAGAAAGACATTTGTAAATCATCAATCTGAAAGTAGTAGGTATTAAGACTTACTGCTTTTTTATATCCTCAAAAACAATCCACTCGAAACTACGGATTAGTCTTGAAAATAAAATTTTAAAGTAGTATACTAGAATCACAATTGTGAAAACGTTTGCGTCGCAAATGAACTCAAGTTAATTAGGAGACAAAACAGTGGAATTAACAGCCATTTACCACAGACCAGAGTCGGAGTATGCTTATCTTTATAAAGACAAGACAATGCACATTCGTATCCGGACCAAGAAAGATGATATTGAAAACATTAACTTGCATTATGGAGATCCTTTTATCTTTATAGAGGACCGTTATGAAGCAAGCAAGGCGATGGTCAAAGTGACTTCCGATGCTTTGTTTGATTACTGGCAAGCGGAAATTTCAGTTGGCTATGCCCGACTCCAGTATCTCTTTGAACTTAAAGATAAGCAAGTTCAGAGTATTTTGTATGGCGATAAGGGATGTGTTGAAAACACACTAGAAAATCTTCGTTATGAAGGAAATGGATTTAAAATTCCTTATATCCATGAGATTGATGCTTGCCATGTTCCTGACTGGGTAGCTGATACAGTTTGGTATCAGATTTTCCCAGAACGTTTTGCTAATGGGAACCCCGAGATCTCACCTGAAGGTGCGCTAGCTTGGGATTCCTCTATCAAACCAAAGACGAGCGATTTCTTTGGTGGTGATTTACAAGGTATTATTGACCATCTGGATTACTTGCAAGACTTAGGGGTCACAGGACTTTATCTCTGTCCGATCTTTGAATCCCCAAGCAATCACAAGTATAATACAACGGATTATTTCGAAATAGATCATCATTTTGGAGACAAGGAAACCTTTCGTAAACTGGTGGAGGAGGCCCATCAGAGAGGCATGAAAATCATGCTGGACGCTGTTTTCAATCATATCGGGGATCAGTCTCCGCAGTGGCAGGATGTTCTCAAACATGGTGAAGAGTCAGTATATAAAGACTGGTTCCATATTCAAGAATTCCCCGTGACAAAGGACAAGCTGGGGAATCCAAGAAAGCTCCCTTACCATACCTTTGCTTTTGCCAGTTATATGCCCAAGCTCAATACGGCCAATCCTCAAGTGAGGGACTATTTGTTGAGCGTTGCGACCTACTGGATTGAAGAGTTTGATATCGATGCTTGGCGCTTGGATGTGGCAAATGAAGTCGACCACCAATTTTGGCGAGATTTCCGTAAGGCTGTCCTGGCTAAAAAGCCTGACCTTTATATTCTTGGAGAGGTCTGGCATACTTCACAGCCTTGGCTAAATGGCGATGAATTCCACGCGGTCATGAACTATCCACTATCTGATAGCATTAAAGACTATTTCTTGCGTGGGGTTAAGAAACCTCATCAATTTATCGATGAAATCAATAGCCAGTCTATGTACTATAGACAGCAGATTTCGGAAGTGATGTTCAATCTCTTGGATTCTCACGATACGGAGCGTATTTTGGCTACTGCCAAAGGAGATACTCAACTTGTGAAGTCTGCCCTTGCCTGCCTCTTTTTGCAAAGGGGAACACCGTGTTTCTACTATGGAACGGAGTTGGAGTTAGGTGGAGGTCCAGATCCAGATTGTCGTCGTGTCATGCCTTGGGAACGTGTTTCCGACAGTAATGAGATGCTTCATTTCATGAAGAAATTGATTCAGCTTCGCAAGAATGCTTCAAACATTCTCCAACATGGAACCTATAGCCTAAAAGAAATCAAGCCAGATGTGGTATCTCTGGCATGGGATTATGATGGACAAAAAATCCAAGCTATTTTTAACCAATCAACTGAAAACTATCTTGTAGACCGTGATTCTGTAGCGCTAGCAAGTCATTACCAAGAATTGGACCAGCAACTGGTGATATTGCCTAAAGGATTTATAATCCGATAAAAATCGTACTTAAAAAGACTGTGATGAATGGGTGATTCGTGCAGTCTTTTTTTGACTTATGTAGTATAATATAGCTAAGTCAACGATTACTAGCTGAATGATTAGTGAATGATGTTTAAAATGAAAAAGAGTCTTGTAGTCTAGAAGGAGAATTGCATGAAACGAACGAGAAAAGTAGTAGCCTTTGGACTGTGCTTGCCCTTATTATTTGGATTGGCTGCTTGTCACCAAAATAATACGAGCACTGAAGCTGGAAATCAGACACAAGCCAGCTCAGATAAAGTTCCTTGGACAGCTTCATATACCAATCTAAACAGCCAGGTAAGTTCCGAAGAGGTCAAATCTCTCTTATCAGCTCACTTGGACCCAAATAGTGTTGAGACATTTTTCAATCTTGTCACAGACTATAATGCGACTGTCGGCTCTACTGGCTTAAGTGGAAATTTTGCCTCCTTTACGAAGACAGAATACGATGTAGAGAAAATCAGCAGTCTCTGGAATCAAAAAAAGGGTGACTTTGTAGGGACCAACTGCCGTATCAATAGCTATGCGTTATTAAAAAATTCAGTCACGATCCCAAAACTTGAAAAGAATGACCAGCTACTTTTTGTGGATAACGATGCTATCGATAAGGGAAAAGTATTTGACGCGAAAGATAAGGAAGAGTTTGATATTCTATTTTCTAGGGTGGAGACGGAAGCGACAACGGATGTAAAAGTTCACGCGCAGAAGATGGAGAAATTCTTCTCCCAGTTTCAATTTAATGATAAAGCTCGGATGTTGTCTGTTGTGTTGCATGATAATTTGGATGGAGAGTTCCTTTTTGTTGGACACGTTGGTGTTTTAGTGCCAGCTGATGATGGTTTCTTATTTGTAGAGAAACTGACTTTTGAAGAGCCTTATCAAGCTATTAAGTTCGCGAGCAAGGAAGATTGTTACAAGTATCTATCCACCAAATATGCGGATTATACAGGTGATGGACTGGCCAAGCCTTTCATTATGGATAATGAAAAGTGGGTTGAAGGTTATTAAGATAGGCAAAGGA
>CAURTW010000110.1:0-4502 GCA_963527705.1 uncultured Streptococcus sp. | reverse complement strand
AATCCTTTAGAAAGTCTGACAGAAGAGGACACCAAGGCTGGAGAAAACTACATTTCCGTGATGGAGAAAAACCTCAAGGCTCTGAAACAAACAACGGACCAAGAAGGCCCAGCAATTGAGCCTGAAAAGGCAGAGGATACCAAGACAGTTCAAAATGGTTACTTTGAAGATGCAGATGTCAAGGACCGCACCTTGAGTGACTATGCAGGTAACTGGCAATCAGTTTATCCTTTCCTTGAAGATGGTACTTTTGATCAAGTGTTTGATTACAAGGCTAAGTTGACTGGTAAGATGACTCAGGCTGAGTACAAGGCCTACTATACAAAAGGCTATCAGACAGATGTGACTAAGATTAACATCACTGATAATACTATGGAATTTGTTCAAGGTGGACAAAGTAAGAAATTCACCTACAAGTATGTTGGTAAGAAAATCTTGACTTACAAGAAAGGCAATCGTGGCGTGCGCTTCCTCTTTGAAGCGACAGATGCGGATGCTGGACAGTTCAAGTATGTTCAGTTTAGTGACCACAATATCGCCCCAGTCAAGGCAGAACATTTCCATATCTTCTTTGGAGGCACAAGCCAAGAAGCCCTCTTTGAAGAGATGGATAACTGGCCAACCTACTACCCAGATAACCTATCTGGCCAAGAAATCGCCCAAGAAATGTTGGCGCATTGATGAGAAACCGACTAGTTCATAGGAGCTAGTCGGTTTTTTGAAATAGGGGCTGATGTGTAGCCTATTTCATGTGTCGGCGGATAGCCTATAGCTGTTATCTTTGGTAGATGCAATTTTGGTTCAAGGAGCAGAGTATCATATTGGGAAAGGATCTTATAAATAATAATCAAATTTCACTCCTTTTAAAAATATTTGTTAGATATTTCACAAATGATTGAAAACGAATACAAAAAGTAATATAATGATGTTAAATATATAGCGCGAAGGCGCAGGAGGAAAATTATATGGCTACATTTTATGTTCCGGCAGTCAACCTTATTGGAAAAGGTGTTGTAAATGAAGTGGGTCCTTATATCAAGGAACTTGGCTATAAAAAGGCACTTTTGGTGACAGACAAGTTCATCGAAGGAAGTGACATTTTGCCTAAGGTTTTAAAACCGCTAGATACAGAAGGAATCGAATATGTCATCTTTAGCGATGTAGAGCCAAACCCTACTTGTAAGAATGTCACAGATGGGGTAGTTGCTTTGGAAGAACATGGATGTGATTTTATCATCAGTCTTGGTGGGGGTTCTCCACAGGATGCAGCTAGTTGTATTTCTATCATAGCTACAAATGGTGGAAAACCACAGGATTATGAAGGGCTTCATAAGTCTGCTAAAAAAGGCTTGCCAGTTGTGGCTATCAATACAACGGCAGGAACTTCTGCAGAAATTACTATTAACTATGTGATTACTGATGAAGAACGCAAGGTTAAGATGGTAATGGTTGACAAGAATAGCCTTGCACTTATCTCTGTTAATGACCCTGAATTGATGATTTCAAAACCTCAAGCCTTGACTGCAGCGACAGGTATGGATGCTCTAACCCATGCTGTTGAAGCTTTGGTAACACCTGGTGCTTATGATGTGACCAAGAAACTCTCTATCGGAGCAATTGAGCTTATCAAGGAATATCTTCCTCGTGCTGTAGCAAATGGACACGATATTGAAGCGCGTGAAGGTATGGTCAATGCCATCTTCCTTGGTGGTATGAGCTTTAACAATGCAGGTCTGGGCTATGTTCACTCAATGGCTCACCAACTCGGCGCAGTATATAACTTGCCACACGGTGTTTGTTGTGCCATGTTGTTACCAGTTATAGAACGTGAAAATGCTAAACGTGTACCAGAAGCTTTCCGCAATGTTGCTAAAGCCTTGGGACTTCATGTAGAAGGTAAATCAGATGAAGAGTGTGCCGACTATGCGATTGCTGAGATTGAAAAGCTTTCTGAGACAGTAGGTATTCCTAAGAAATTGACTGAACTTGGTATTGAAGAAAAAGATTTCGACTTTGAATACCTTTCTAAGAATGCCTTGATTGATGCCTGCGCACCAGGAAATCCATTTATGCCAACCTTAGAAGAAACGATTGCCTTTTATAAAGAGTTGTTTTAGCAAGAGATTTGACGACAATGTGACAATTCACCTCTAATTATTGACATTTCAGGAAAAATCGCAGTAAAAACTGCACATCCTTCTTTAAATGTGCTATAATACAGAAAAAAAATAATGATGGAGGTCGTCGCGATGATAACAACATTTTTGATGATTTTTGTGGTGGTTTGTGTGCTCCTATTGCTGATAGTCACACTGAGTACAGTTTATGTGGTTCGTCAGCAGTCGGTGGCGATTATTGAACGCTTTGGGAAATACCAAAAGGTTGCCAATAGCGGTATTCATATTCGCTTGCCTTTTGGGATTGACTCGATTGCAGCACGAATCCAGTTACGCTTGTTGCAAAGCGATATTGTGGTTGAGACTAAGACCAAGGACAATGTGTTCGTTATGATGAATGTGGCTACTCAGTACCGTGTCAACGAGCAGAGCGTGACAGATGCCTACTATAAACTCATGCGTCCAGAATCTCAGATTAAATCTTATATCGAAGACGCTCTTCGCTCTTCTGTTCCCAAATTAACCTTGGATGAATTGTTTGAGAAAAAAGATGAGATTGCCCTTGAAGTTCAACACCAAGTAGCAGAAGAAATGACTACTTATGGTTATATTATCGTGAAAACCTTGATTACCAAGGTCGAACCAGATGCAGAAGTTAAGCAATCCATGAATGAAATCAATGCGGCGCAACGCAAGCGGGTCGCAGCGCAAGAATTGGCGGAAGCCGACAAGATTAAAATCGTCACTGCAGCTGAAGCCGAAGCAGAAAAGGACCGCCTCCATGGTGTGGGGATTGCCCAACAACGTAAGGCTATTGTGGATGGCTTAGCAGAGTCTATCACCGAACTCAAGGAAGCCAATGTTGGCATGACAGAAGAACAAATCATGTCCATCCTCTTGACCAACCAGTATTTGGATACTTTGAATACCTTTGCCTCTAAAGGAAATCAAACGATCTTTTTACCAAATACGCCAAATGGTGTGGATGATATCCGTACACAAATCTTGTCAGCCCTCCGTGCTGAGAAGAAATAATAGACTAAAGAGCTTGGCAACAGGCTCTTTTTAGTGTTCGTAAGAGATAAGCCTTAGCTTAAATAAGACTATTCACAAAAGTTACTAACAGGTTGTGGATAAGTGTGGATAACTGTCAGTGTTCTGCTGCTACTATTAGTTCACTGAATCTATTTAATAGACCAAACACATATTATTTCCTATAAATTTGGAAGTTAAAAACACTTTAAGTTAGTTATTAACAAATTGTGGAAAAACTTGTGAATTGCTATGGGGATAGAGTGTAGGTCTACTATCTGACAAGCAGATAGATACCTAATACTCTCATTTTTATAATAGATGATATAGAGTGTTTCTCGTGAAACATAAAATTTCTGTACATTTTCCTATTTATACCTGATCTAGTTAGACAAATTAATGCTAAAATAAAAGAGAGGTGTTATTTCCGTAAAACTTGGAAAAGGTTGCTACAGGAATATACAGATTTCTAAAAAAGAAACGTTAGCGGAATGGCAGATGTGATTTTATGGAGTTTTGATTTTACAGATGATCATACTCATGAATCTTTCATGGATAGTGTTGTTTGGAGCGATGAGGATTTTTATCATGTCAGCTTTATTGTGGGAAGATTTACTTCGTTTTCTCCTGAAATTGAGTTTTGTCCAGCCTCTAAACAAAAATTTAAGTTCAGTCTAGATAGGACTAGTATTTCAATGAGATGGTTTATTGTGGCTTGCTAGATTAGTTGCTAAATCGGTAGTTAAGATTAAGTTTTATTTTTTCAAACTTCAATCCTGCTATGCGTTTTATGTTATCCATAGTATTCTAGCGACATTACCATTTTTGCTGACTTTTTTATATAGGGTGTTTTGGTAAAATATTAGTTCGAGAGTTAGGAATGATAGCTTTTCAATTTAAGGAGGAAAATGAGAATGACACCATTAAAATGGTTTGCTGGAGGCAGCGAAAGACGTTGTGAAGCCATGACGATTATAAAACATCTATTGGAAGATATAAAGGATACGCCTCAACTGACTTCCTTGAAAAATCTGTTAGTGAGTTATAAAAGACGATTGGAGGACGATGGGACCTCTATTCCGTTTATATTGAGTCAAATGAATGTTGATATCTCACGTGTGTTGATTGATAATAGGTTGATTTTGTCAGAAAGTCAAGCCGAGCAAATCAAAAAATTGAGAGAATTATCTGCGATTCGCTATGGCTACTGATGAAGTGTAGGGACAGGTCGCTTTCTAAAAATTTCCAGTCAAATAAATTGCATTCGTTTTCTTAAGCAGGTATACTAGTATAGATAGATGAAAAATTCTGAAAATTTAAGAATAGAAAAGAGAACAAATCTTATGGCAAAAG
>CAURTW010000109.1:0-4547 GCA_963527705.1 uncultured Streptococcus sp. | reverse complement strand
GTTCAGAAAGGCTAACAGAAGCAACTGGCAAGTTTTCAAGGATTGACTTGATTTGTTCTGGACTTGTTCCTTTTGGATAGCGGATATTAAGGGCAATGGTATTATCAGCACTTGCTTCATCGAAGCGGAAGACACCCGCATTCATAGAAAGGGCACCCATCTTTTCATCCACATGGGCAATCTTGAGATTTTCACCCTCATGGTCGTTCAAGAGAATTTTACCAGCGATGTCAAGGTAGTCTTTAGCTGGTCCTGCAAAGTCAAACTGACTGAGGAAGAGAGCTAGGTAAGTTGCACCATTGACACCTGAAGCAGGCATAGCACCGTGGGCTGATTTACCAATGATCGTCACCTTGTATTGGCCAGCTTCTTCTTGAATTTCTCCTCTGAGTTTGTGTTCTGCAACAAAAGTATCTAGTTTACTTTGCAAGTCAGCTAAGTCACCTGAAACAACTGCTGTTGCTGATTCAGGAACCATGTTTTCACGCAAACCACCTGTGAAGCTGTGAAGACGGGCAACACCTGCATTTTCACCTGCAAAGTGGAGGTATTCCGTGATATTTCCTTTTTCACCATTGATGATAGGGAATTCAGCGTCTGGAGAGAAACCGAAGTCTGGTTTCGCAAGTCCTACGTGCTCAAAGTAGTAGTCCATGTCTGCCCAGCCTGATTCTTCGTCTGTTCCGACGATGAAACGAACTTTTTTAGAAGTTGGGAGCCCCAATTCTTTGATGATTTTCAAGCCATAGTAACAAGCTGTTGTAGGTCCCTTGTCATCAGAAGCACCACGCGCGTAGAGGCGACCGTCTTTGATAGTTGGTGTATAAGGGTCTGTATCCCAACCGCTACCAGCTGGTACCACGTCCATATGGGCAAAGATTCCGAGAACTTCTTCTCCATCACCAAACTCAAAATGTCCTGCATAGTTATCGACATTTTTAGTTGGGTAGCCATCGCGGGCTGCGATTTCAAGGAATTTCTCCAAGGCTTTTACTGGACCAGGTCCAAATGGATGCTCAGCATCAACCTTGCTATCATCACGTTCTGAGTTGATTTCCAAAAGGCTAAACAAGTCAGCCAAGAGGTCTTCTTTGCGTTTTTCTACTTCTGCTGTAAAATCAATTGCTGTCATTTTTTCTTCCTTCTATCTTTTCTCGATGATTTCATCTACTGGCAAGCGATAGCTTGGTTCCAATTTTTCGTCTGTGTAACCCACTGTAATCAAGAGTTCTGGGCGGAAACGGTCTTCGATATCCAAAACTTCATTGGCTTTTGATTTGTCAAAACCAAGAATAATGTTAGAACCGATTCCCTGGTCTGTCAGAGCCAAAACCAAATTCATGGCAACCAAACCTGCATTGAGTGCTAGGTAGTCGCTGACTTGTTGTTCACTGTAACGCGCAAACTCGGCAGGCAAATTCTTCATGAAATATTGAAGTTGCTCTTCTGAGAAATTCTTTGCACCACCAACTCGGGCAATCTTGCGGGCACGTTTGGCAAGATCTGTATCTGTAAACAAGGCAATGGTCACTGGCGCTGATGATACCTGCTCAAAGTTCGAACCATAAGCTAATTTTGCCAATTCAGCATTTTTCTCACGAACCACCACAAACTTCCATGGCTGGCTGTTATGGGCACTTGGGGCCAAGGTTGCGATTTCGATAGCCGTACGCACATCTTTGGGATCTACCGGTTTATCAGTAAAATGCTTAGTCGCATGACGTTTTTTATTTAATTCAAGAAATTTCATAATCGATTTCCTTTTCTAATTCTACTGCTTCCATTCTACCATAATTTGAAAGAGCTTGCAGAGATTTTTCGTAGAAATAAACTGGAACAAGGATAAGCAATCGAATGAAGAAAACCATTTAAAGCAGGAATCCCCTCATCCAGTTCCAATTAATTTTCAGCTGCTTAAAGAAACTAGTCCATCTTATATTCTGACTTTATAATCTCCAAGAAATCTTTCACATCTTCTACATACCCATGCTTTTCTATTAAGCTTGCTAATAGTTCCAGATTGTGCCCCTGATAGTTGTCTTCTCTTCGTAGCTCTTCATACATTTCGATAAAGGGAAGTCCCTTGGACTTGGCCAGTTCTAACTCCGCTTCATAATCATAAGCGACTTTACGAAATAGGATATTTACCAATTCCCCATCTTCAACTTCTATCACGGCATACTGGGCACGGTGATTTTTTAACGCCTCCCAATTAAAATAGGGCATGCCAATCGACCCTGGATTGATGATTTGTTGCCCTTGACTGCCGTAACGAAGCAACTGCTTGTGGACATGACCATAGACTGCCACGTCCGTTTCCTCATCTAGCAGTTGGTCAAATTTTTCTGTATCATTCCCAACCAACAAGTCACCCCCATAATTTTTGTCAGGTAAATTATGAGAGATAGAAAAGCGCAGCCCCTCAACTTCTTTCTTTTCCAGCAAAGGCAAGCTTCGTAGCCAGACAATCGTTGCAGGATCCATTCGCTCCATCAAAAACTGAGTCATTCGCATTGACTGGATTTCTTGTGGATCTTCCAAACCGTATTCACCATCCAAGGCCTCAAGGACACAATCATCCCAGTTCCCACGAACAGCCACCGTAATCGGAAGGTCTTGTAGCAAAGCCACCAAATCATTTGCGCCTGGTCCAGGAAGAAAAATATCTCCCAGAAGCCAGTATTCTGTCGCTTCCAGCTTTCTAGCATCCGCAATTACTGCATCTAAGGCCGACGCATTGCCATGAATATCTGATAAAATTGCGATTTTATGGTTCATGATGATCTCCTTCTGTTTGATAATCTACTCTTTCTTCCGCCACTTGAGCTAATTCCACTTCTTCCTGCGGGTTCAACTTCCTCTGCACAGCTTCTGCAACTGCTCTTGGTACCCCAACTTCGACAATCTCATCCACACTGGCTTCCTTGATTTTAGTCAAAGACTTGAAATGCTTCATGAGATTTTGCTTGCGTTTAGGTCCCAGACCTTCAATCCCATCCAATTGTGATGAAAAGGAATTTTTGGATCGCAGTTGGCGATGGAAAGTGATGGCAAAGCGGTGCACCTCATCTTGAATGCGTTGCAAAAGGAAAAATTCCTGAGAATTACGAGATAACTCCACCACCTCAAGCGGATCTCCAAAAAGCAATTCATGGGTTTGGTGCTTGTCATTCTTTTGCAGACCTGCAATGGGAATATCCAAGCCCAGCTCCTCTTGGATGACTTGCTTGGCGATATTGACCTGACCTTGTCCCCCGTCAATGACAATCAAATCTGGAGGAGTCAAACCGTCACGCTGTACTCGGCCATAGCGCCTGCGAATGACTTCTCTCATACTGGCATAGTCGTCTGGTCCAACGACAGTCTTGATTTTATACTTACGATAATCCTTCTTACTTGGTTTGCCATTGACAAAGACCACCATAGCCGAAACAGGGCTAGTTCCCATGATATTAGAGTTATCGAAGGACTCGATGCGGACTGGGGTCGGGATTTGGAGCAAACGACCTAGATTTTCAATAGCTCCTTGTGTCTTTTCGACAGATTTCTCTAACAGGTTGAACTTCTGCTCTAGACTGACTCGAGCATTCTTTATAGCCAAATTGACCAGTTGCTTTTTCTCACCACGCTGGGGTTTGAGAATCTTAGTATCCACTAAGGCCTTGACGGCTTCTTCATCAATATCCTGCGGAATCAATACTTCATTTGGTACTAGATGGGATTTTTCTTGATAGAATTGTCCCACATAGGTTAGAAAGTCCTCATCCGGATCGTTGTAATAGGGGAAAAGATTGACATCACGCTCAATGAGCTTGCCTTGACGGACAAAGAAAACCTGAACACACATCCAACCCTTGTCCACATAGTAGCCAAAGACATCCCGATTTTGAAGATCTTTGGCCATAACCCGTTGCTTGGTCCGAAGCGTTCCAATGGCCTGAATCAGGTCACGGTATTCCGCTGCACGCTCAAATTCCATAGTTTGGGCTGCCGCCGCCATCTTACCCTTAAGATCATCGATGATTTTGTCGTCCTGTCCTTTTAAGAAGTCAGAAACTTCCTGAGCCATAGACTTGAAGTAGACCTCATCCTTCTTACAGATAGTGTGGGCCATACACTGGCCGATATGGTAATAAAAACAGACCTTAGACGGCGGATTGGTACACTTACGAAATGGAAAAATCCGATCCAGCAACCGCTTGATTTCATTAGCTGCCCCCACATCTGGATAAGGACCAAAGTAAAGACCGCCGTCCTTCTTGACCTGACGGGTGATAATCAAACGAGGATAGCGCTCATTGGTGATTTTGATGAATGGATAGGACTTATCATCCTTGAGCATGATATTGTATTTAGGCTTATTCTCCTTGATCAGGTTGATTTCTAGGAGAAGTGCCTCAATATTAGACTCCGTAACAATAAATTCAAAATCCACAATTTCAGACACCAAGGCCTCTGTCTTGGTATCGTGACTTCCACGGAAATAGGACCGCACGCGGTTACGCAGATTTTTAGCCTTTCCTACATAGATAATGGTGCCATTTTTA
>CAURTW010000108.1:0-4552 GCA_963527705.1 uncultured Streptococcus sp. | reverse complement strand
GTGTAAGTTGATGATTCTTGAGCAGATACAAATGATGGAGCAAATACTGCAAACAAGGCAGCTACTCCTGCAAGAGTTGTTTTAATCTTTTTAGTTGTTGATTTCATATTTGAAAATTCTCCTTCTTTCTATAGTTCTATCATACCCTTTAAATATTACCGTTTCTTGACACTTTTATGTAGAAATATTACAAAATTATTTTTTATTTCCCTAAATAATGTGTTTTTTGTCATAAAAGATACTATTTTTATGCTATTTGAGGTATTAGAAAGGTTTTCATCCGCAATTAAAGCCAAGACCTTCATTCTTTGATATAATAGAGATAAGAATTTTTATAAGGGGAAACTGATGAAATCACTTCGTTTTCAATCTGTCTTTGATATCATCGGACCAGTTATGATTGGCCCATCTAGTAGCCATACCGCTGGTGCTGTGCGTATTGGGAAGATTGTCTCTTCCATCTTTGACGATACTCCGACAGAAGTCGAATTCCAACTTTTTAACTCATTTGCCAAGACCTATCGTGGTCACGGAACAGACCTAGCCCTTGTTGCAGGTATTTTAGGCATGGATACAGATGATCCTGAAATTCCAAACAGTCTGGAGATTGCCCACAAGCGTGGCATCAAGATTGTCTGGACCATTCAGAAAGACAGCAATGCCCCTCACCCAAACACTACTAAAATTACCGTTAAAAATGCCCACAAGACCATCAGCGTGACTGGTATTTCAATCGGTGGAGGAAATATTCAGGTCACCGAACTCAATGGCTTTGCCGTCTCTCTCAATATGAATACACCGACTATCATCATTGTTCATCAAGATATTCCAGGTATGATTGCCCTCGTAACAGAGGCACTTTCCCGCTATGATATCAATATCGCCCAGATGAATGTTACTCGTGAAAAAGCTGGTGAAAAAGCTATTATGATTATCGAAGTTGACAGTCGCAACTGTGATGATGCCATCGAAGAAATTCGAAAAATCCCTCATCTCCACAATGTCAATTTCTTTAAATAGGAGGAAGCATGTTTTATTCTATCAAAGAATTGGTCGAGCAAGCAGATCTGGACTTTCAAGGAAATGTCGCAGAACTCATGATTACAACAGAGTTTGAATTGACCGGTCGCGAACGTGAAGAAGTCTTCCTTCTCATGGAACGCAATCTGGAAGTCATGAAAGCCTCTGTCCAACTTGGCCTCAATGAAAATAAATCTCGTAGTGGCCTGACAGGTGGAGATGCTGCCAAATTGGATCACTACATAAAAAACGGAAAAACTTTATCAGATTACACGATTCTCTCTGCTGCCCGAAATGCTATCGCAGTCAATGAGCACAATGCTAAAATGGGCTTGGTCTGCGCTACTCCAACCGCTGGAAGTGCTGGCTGTCTCCCTTCCGTTCTCACTGCTGCGATTGAAAAATTAGACCTCAGCCACGAGCAACAGCTGGATTTCCTCTTTGCTGCGGGTGCCTTTGGACTAGTCATCGCAAACAATGCCTCTATCTCAGGTGCTGAGGGTGGTTGCCAAGCCGAAGTCGGTTCTGCCTCTGCTATGAGTGCTGCCGCCTTGACTCTGGCTGCAGGTGGAACACCTTATCAGGCCAGTCAGGCCATTGCCTTTGTCATTAAAAATATGCTAGGCCTCATCTGTGATCCTGTTGCCGGCTTGGTCGAAGTTCCCTGTGTCAAACGCAATGCCATGGGAGCCAGCTTTGCCTTTATCGCAGCAGACATGGCCTTGGCAGGTATCGAATCTAAAATACCTGTGGATGAAGTTATCGATGCCATGTACCAAGTAGGAGCAAGCATGCCAACTGCCTTTCGTGAAACAGCTGAAGGTGGACTCGCTGCCACCCCAACTGGTCGTCGCCTCCAAAAAGAAATTTTCGGAGAATAAGCTTATCAAATAGGAGAAACCATGACCTCTATCTCAGCTATCTTTTTTGATCTGGATGGAACCCTCGTTGACAGTTCTATCGGGATTCACAATGCCTTTACCCATACCTTTAAGGAACTGGGAGTGCCTAGCCCTGATACCAAAACGATTCGTGGTTTTATGGGACCGCCCCTCGAAAGTAGTTTTGCGACCTGCCTGCCCAAAGAACAAATCGCTGAGGCTGTCCAGATATACCGTTCTTACTACAAGACAAAAGGCATCCATGAAGCTCAACTCTTTCCTCAGATTGTAGACTTGCTTGAGGAGCTATCGAGCAGTTATCCACTCTACATCACCACGACAAAAAATACTCCGACCGCTCAAGACATGGCTAAAAATTTGGGAATCTATCATTTCTTTGATGGTATTTATGGTTCCAGCCCTGAAGCACCTCATAAGTCAGATGTCATTCGCCAAGCCTTGCAGGCACATCAACTAAATCCTGAACAAGCCATCATCATCGGAGATACCAAGTTTGATATGCTGGGAGCTCAAGAAACAGGCATTCAGAAATTGGCCGTCACTTGGGGATTTGGAGAGCAAGCAGATTTGCTCAACTATCAGCCTGATTATATCGCCCACAAGCCATTAGAAGTTTTGGCGTATTTTCAATAACATAAGGGAGACTGGACAAAAATTCCATTTCATACTCAATGAAAACGAAGTAAGTCTCTACATAACAAAACGCATATTACCAAGACTTGTAAAGTCCTGATAATATGCGTTTTTCTTTTTTATTCAACGTGGGTTGTTTGATTGGCAAAGGCGATAATGGCTTGCTTCAACTCATCTCCACTGAGAGTGCGGAACTCTTCAATCTTTTGATCGATGGCTTCTAGAGGCATGACATTAACCTTACCAACGAAAATCTTATCCATAACTTGATTATCAACCAGTTCGGTTGACACCAAGAGTTCTTCGTAGAGTTTTTCACCTGGACGGATTCCAACTTCAACGATTGGAATTTCACTTTCGGTGTGTCCACTTAGAAGGACCATTTTCTTGGCCAAGTCATAAATCTTGACTGGTTTGCCCATATCAAGGATAAAGACTTCTCCATCCTTGGCATAAGCACCAGCATGGATAACCAGACGGCTAGCTTCTGGAATAGTCATAAAGTAACGGGTCATGCGGAAATCTGTCACCGTTACAGGACCACCTTCAGCAATCTGGCGTTCAAAGACTGGAATGACACTACCACGGCTACCGAGAACATTCCCAAAACGAACTGCACAGTAGGTTGATTGGCTACGTTGGTTAAAACCAGTGACAATCAACTCAGCCACGCGCTTGGTTGCTCCCATAACATTTGGTGGATTAACCGCCTTATCTGTCGAAATCATAACCATTTTAGGTACTTTGGCTTCATCAACAGCCCTAGCCACATTGTAGGTTCCACGGATATTGTTTTTGAAGGCTTCTTTTGGATTGCGTTCCATCATCGGAACGTGCTTGTGAGCCGCCGCATGATAAACAATAGCTGGCTTGTACTGCTCAAAGACTTGCAAGAGACGGTCATAGTCTTGAATGTCCGCAATCACTGGTACATAATCAATCCCTTGGAACTTGCGAATCAATTCATGATAAACAAGGTAGATTGAATTTTCCCCGTGACCGAGCAAGATGATGCGTTCAGGATTGAAGCGGCTAACTTGGCGACAGATTTCAGAACCGATTGAACCACCAGCCCCTGTAACCAAGATTGTTTTTCCAGTTAGTTCTGTACCCAGACGCGATTCGTCAAGACGAATTTCCTGACGGCCCAAAAGGTCTGTGATATCAATCTTCTGGAAGCCTCCACCTGCTTGGTGAAGTCCCTGAACAACGGTTTCAACCTTAGGCATCTTGTAACATTTGACACCCAGCTTATTACACATCTGCAAGATACGCTCATATTCTGACGGGTCAAGCGACGGAATCGCAACGATGACACGCTCGATTTGATGGCGTTTGGCTAATTCAGGCAGATCATCATATGAACCCAAAACAGGAATTCCACCAAGTTTTTGGCCCTTTTTCTTAGAATCCTTGTCCAAAATACCGACAAGTTCTAATTCACTAGTTGGATGTTGGTAACTATCCATAAAGAGAGCTCCACCATCACCGGCACCAATCAAGAAGGTCCGACGGTGTTCCCCATCACCACTTCCTTTTTTGCGTTTAGAGTAGATTAACTGCCAAGTAATCCGTGGCAATAAAATCAAGAAGGTACTCAACAAGATAAAGAGCACGATAAAACGGATGGAGAAGAGGGGTAAGAAGGCATAGCAGATACTATATGACAAGATACTGCTAGCAGTCACACCAAAGAAGATTTTCATAAAATCTGTGATCTTGCTGTAACGACTAATACTAGCATTCAAGCCCCAAAATGCAATCATCAATTGATAAAACAAGAAGGCCAAACTCGTATAGATAATGTAGTCAACAGGGGCTGGATTAATCAATCCGTAAAATAAGATATAAGATACAATGATGGAAACCACCATACTCAAAATATCAAATATTCCCCAGAAAACCTGTTTTTGTTGTTTATTTAAAATTTCCACCAGATCAATCACATAATCTGTGAGTTTTTTATTCATAGAAATTTACTCCTCCTTAAAAGAGCC
>CAURTW010000107.1:0-4556 GCA_963527705.1 uncultured Streptococcus sp. | reverse complement strand
AACGAGACATCGATATGTTAAATGAATTTCCAATTTTTGATTACGAAGATATTCAATTGATTCCAAATAAATGTGTGATTAAAAGCCGTGCAGAAGCGGATACAAGTGTCACTCTAGGAAATCACACCTTTAAACTACCTGTTGTACCAGCTAATATGCAGACGATTTTAGATGAAAATGTAGCAGAGCAACTGGCTAAAGGTGGTTACTTCTACATTATGCATCGTTTTGATGAGGCAGGACGCATTCCTTTTATTAAACGCATGCACGATCAAGGGCTCATTGCTTCTATATCTGTCGGTGTTAAAGACTATGAGTATGATTTTGTTAGTCAGCTCAAGGCTGATGCTCCTGAGTACATCACGATTGACATTGCTCATGGTCATGCAGATAGCGTGATTTCTATGATTCAACACATCAAGAAAGAATTGCCAGATACTTTTGTTATTGCTGGGAATGTGGGAACACCAGAAGCAGTTCGCGAGTTGGAAAATGCTGGTGCGGATGCGACTAAGGTTGGAATCGGTCCTGGTAAGGTTTGTATCACCAAGGTCAAGACTGGTTTTGGTACAGGTGGTTGGCAGTTGGCTGCTCTTCGCTGGTGTGCCAAGGCTGCGCGTAAACCAATTATCGCTGATGGAGGAATTCGTACTCATGGCGACATTGCCAAGTCTATCCGCTTCGGTGCTAGCATGGTCATGATTGGATCCCTCTTTGCAGGACACATCGAAAGCCCAGGAAAGACAATCGAAGTTGATGGCGAACAGTTCAAAGAGTACTATGGTTCAGCTTCACAATATCAAAAAGGAGCCTACAAAAACGTGGAAGGCAAACGCATCTTGCTTCCTACCAAAGGTCATTTGCAGGACACTTTAACTGAGATGGAACAAGATTTGCAAAGTGCCATTTCATACGCAGGTGGACGTCAGGTTGCTGACCTTAAACACGTTGATTATGTGATCGTGAAAAACTCTATCTGGAATGGGGATGCTTCCCACTAAGACGGGCTATCTGACCAGAAAAAAACTTGTTATTAGAGCAAATTTCTGTTATAATAAAACAAGTTTCCACCCTTAGTGTAATGGATATCACGTAAGATTCCGGTTCTTGAGATGGGGGTTCGATTCCCTCAGGGTGGATGTAAACATCCTAAAAAAGCCTTTAATAGGGCTTTTTTCTTTACATAGCCCTAAATTAGCCCTTAAAACTGAAAATCTCTTTTTAAAGAATTCCCAAATGCTCTCCAGTCCCGTTTTAAAGTGACTCAGGGGGCTTTTTTTGATATAATAAAAAGGACTGTTATCAGTTAGAAAGAGGTTGGTATGAAAGAATTACAAACTGTACTAAAGAACCATTTTGCAATCGAATTTGCAGACAAAAATTTACTGGAGACTGCCTTTACTCATACGAGTTATGCCAATGAGCACCGCCTCTTAAAAATTTCACACAATGAACGCTTGGAATTTTTAGGAGACGCTGTTCTACAGTTATTGATTTCAGAATATCTGTATAAAAAATATCCTAAAAAGCCTGAAGGGGACCTATCAAAACTCCGTGCCATGATTGTTCGCGAGGAGAGTTTGGCTGGTTTTGCGCGTGATTGCCAGTTTGATCAGTTTATCAAGCTAGGAAAAGGGGAAGAAAAGTCTGGTGGGCGCAATCGTGACACCATTCTTGGTGATGCCTTTGAAGCCTTTCTGGGTGCTTTGCTTTTAGACAAGGATGTGGCTAGGGTAAAAGAATTTATCTATCAAGTCATGATCCCCAAGGTTGAAGCAGGTGACTTTGAAATGATTAAGGATTACAAGACACACCTGCAAGAGCTGCTCCAGGTTAATGGCGATGTGGATATTCGCTACCAGGTGACCTCTGAGACGGGGCCTGCCCATGACAAGGTTTTTGATGTAGAAGTTCTAGTTGAGGGCAAGAGTATCGGGAAAGGTCAAGGCCGTTCTAAAAAATTGGCAGAACAAGAGGCCGCCAAAAATGCAGTTGAGAAGGGGCTGGATTCATGTATTTAAAGGAAATTGAGATTCAGGGATTCAAGTCCTTTGCTGACAAGACTAAGGTAGTCTTTGACCAAGGTGTGACAGCTGTCGTTGGGCCCAATGGATCTGGAAAGTCAAATATCACAGAAAGTCTGCGATGGGCCTTGGGGGAGTCCAGTGTCAAGAGCCTTCGTGGTGGCAAGATGCCCGATGTCATTTTTGCTGGGACTGAAAGTCGGAAACCATTGAACTATGCTTCTGTTGTCGTAACCTTGGATAATGAAGATGGTTTTATCAAGGATGTGGGGCAGGAAATCAAGGTAGAGCGCCATATCTATCGTAGTGGTGATAGCGAGTATCGGATTGATGGTAAGAAAGTCCGTCTGCGTGATGTACATGACCTCTTCTTGGATACCGGTTTGGGACGGGATTCCTTCTCTATTATTTCCCAAGGGAAGGTTGAGGAGATTTTTAATTCCAAGCCTGAAGAACGCCGTGCCATTTTTGAAGAAGCTGCTGGAGTTTTAAAGTACAAAACTCGAAGAAAAGAAACAGAGAGCAAACTGCAACAAACTCAGGACAACCTAGACCGCTTAGAGGATATTATCTATGAGTTGGACAATCAAATCAAGCCTCTTGAGAAGCAAGCTGAAAATGCTCGTAAGTTTCTAGACTTGGAAGGCCAACGTAAAGCTATTTACTTGGATGTTTTAGTTGCTCAAATCAAGGAAAATAAAGCTGAACTAGAGTCAACAGAAGAAGAGTTGGCTCAGGTTCAGGAACTATTGACTAGTTATTACCAAAAGCGTGAAAAATTAGAAGAAGAAAATCAATCTCTTAAAAAGCAACGCCAAGATTTACAGGCTGAAATGGCCAAAGACCAAGGCCGTTTGATGGACTTGACCAGTCTGATTAGTGATTTAGAGAGAAAATTAGCCCTATCTAAACTAGAATCTGAGCAAGTAGCCCTGAATCAACAGGAAGCACAAGCTCGTTTGGCTGCTTTAGAGGATAAGAGAAATTCACTCAGCAAAGAAAAATCTGATAAGGAAAGCTCTTTAGCCCTCTTAGAGGAAAATCTAGTCCAAAATAATCAAAAACTCAATCGTTTAGAAGCTGAATTGCTAGCTTTTTCAGATGATCCTGATCAGATGATTGAGCTTTTGCGTGAACGCTTTGTGGCGCTTTTACAAGAAGAAGCGGATGTCTCAAACCAGTTGACCCGTATCGAAAACGAGTTGGAAAATAGTCGTCAGCTTTCTCAAAAACAAGCAGATCAACTAGAAAAGCTGAAAGAACAGCTGGCTACAGCTAAAGAGAAGGCTAGTCAGCAAAAAGACGAGCTTGAAGCTGCTAAGGAGCAGGTTCAGAAATTATTGGCCGACTATCAAGCTATTGCCAAGGAGCAAGAGGAGCAGAAAGCTTCCTATCAAGCTCAACAAAGTCAACTCTTTGACCGTCTGGACAGTCTTAAAAACAAGCAGGCTAGAGCCCAAAGTTTGGAAAATATCCTGAGAAATCATAGTAATTTTTATGCAGGTGTTAAGAGTGTTCTCCAAGAAAAAGATCGCCTTGGTGGGATTATTGGTGCAGTCAGTGAGCACCTGACTTTTGATGTGCATTATCAAACTGCCCTGGAGATTGCCTTAGGGGCAAGTAGCCAGCATATCATCGTAGAAGATGAAGATTCGGCAACCAAAGCTATTGATTTCCTTAAACGAAACAGAGCCGGTCGTGCAACCTTCCTTCCGTTGACAACAATCAAGGCGCGTACGATTTCTAGCCAGAATCAAGATGCTATCGCAGCAAGTCCAGGCTTCCTTGGTATGGCAGATGAGTTGGTGTCGTTTGATAAGAGACTAGAAGCTATTTTCAAGAACTTGCTAGCTACGACGGCTATTTTTGATACTGTAGAGCATGCGCGTGCAGCAGCGCGCCAGGTTCGTTATCAAGTTCGTATGGTAACCCTTGATGGGACAGAGCTGCGCACAGGTGGTTCCTATGCAGGTGGAGCCAACCGCCAGAATAACAGTATTTTTATCAAGCCAGAGCTGGAGCAATTGCAAAAAGAAATTGCTGAAGAAGAAGCAAGTCTTCGTTCAGAAGAAGCGTCTTTGAAGACCTTACAAGACCAGATGGCTAGATTGACAGAAAGATTAGAAGCTATTAAATCTCAGGGAGAACAGGCACGTATTCAGGAGCAGGGCTTATCCCTCGCTTATCAGCAAACCAGTCAGCAAGTTGAAGAACTGGAAACTCTTTGGAAACTCCAAGAAGAGGAATTAAATCGTCTTTCTGAGGGTGATTGGCAAGAGGATAAGGAAAAATGCCAAGATCGCCTTGCTACTATCGCGAGTGATAAGCAAAATCTGGAAGCTGAGATTGAAGAAATTAAGTCTAACAAAAACGCAATCCAAGAACGCTATCAAAACTTACAGGAAGAGGTAGCGCAAGTTCGCCTGCTTAAGACAGAACTGCAAGGACAAAAACGTTATGAAGTTGCAGATATTGAACGTTTAGGCAAGGAATTGGACAATTTAGATATCGAGCAAGAGGAAATCCAGCGCC
>CAURTW010000106.1:0-4559 GCA_963527705.1 uncultured Streptococcus sp. | reverse complement strand
TGATGCACGAATTGGCCAAGTCTCTCTTTAAGGGGCAACAAGTTATGTCTATTGAAGATCCAGTCGAAATAAAGCAGGACGACATGCTTCAGTTGCAGTTGAACGAAGCAATCGGGTTGACCTATGAAAATCTAATTAAACTTTCTTTGCGTCATCGACCAGATCTCTTGATTATCGGAGAAATTCGTGACAGCGAAACGGCGCGTGCAGTGGTCAGAGCTAGTTTGACAGGTGCGACAGTCTTTTCAACCATTCATGCCAAGAGTATTCGAGGTGTTTATGAGCGCCTGCTAGAGTTGGGTGTGAGTGAGGAGGAATTGGCAGTCGTTCTGCAAGGAGTCTGCTATCAGAGATTAATCGGGGGAGGAGGAATCGTTGACTTTGCCAACAAAGGCTATCAAGAACACCAGCCAACTAGCTGGAATGAGCAGATTGACCAGCTTCTTGAAGATGGACATATCACAAGTCTTCAGGCTGAAACGGAAAAAATTAGCTACAGCTAAGCAAAAAAATATCATCACCTTGTTTAACAATCTCTTTTCCAGTGGTTTTCATCTGGTGGAGACCATCTCCTTTTTAGATAGGAGTGCCTTGTTGGACAAGCAGTGCGTGACCCAGATGCGCACGGGCTTGTCTCAGGGGAAATCATTCTCAGAAATGATGGAAAGTTTGGGATTTTCAAGTGCTATTGTCACCCAGTTATCCCTAGCGGAAGTCCATGGAAATCTCCACCTGAGTTTGGGAAAGATAGAAGAGTATCTAGACAATCTTGCCAAGATCAAGAAAAAACTAATTGAAGTAGCGACCTATCCCTTGATTTTGCTGGGTTTTCTTCTCTTAATTATGCTGGGACTACGCAACTACTTACTACCACAACTGGATAGTAGCAATATTGCCACTCAAATTATCGGCAATCTGCCACAAATTTTTCTAGGCATGGTAGGGTTTGTTTCAGTAGGTGTCCTTTTAGCACTAACTTTTTATAAAAGAAGTTCTAAGATGCGGGTCTTTTCTATCTTAGCACGCATTCCCTTTCTTGGAATTTTTGTGCAGACCTATTTGACGGCCTATTATGCGCGTGAGTGGGGAAATATGATTTCGCAGGGGATGGAGCTGACGCAGATTTTTCAGATCATGCAGGAACAAGGTTCCCAACTCTTTAAAGAAATCGGTCAAGATCTGGCTCATGCTCTCCAAAATGGTCGAGAATTTTCTCAGATGATAGGAACCTATCCTTTCTTTAGGAAGGAATTGAGTCTCATCATCGAGTATGGGGAAGTCAAGTCCAAGCTGGGGAGTGAGTTGGAAATCTATGCTGAAAAAACTTGGGAAGCCTTTTTTACCCGAGTCAACCGCACCATGAATTTGGTGCAGCCACTGGTCTTTATCTTTGTGGCCCTGATTATCGTTTTACTTTATGCGGCAATGCTTATGCCCATGTATCAAAATATGGAGGTAAATTTTTAAAATGAAAAAACTCATGACAAATTTAAAAAAAGCCAAGGTTAAAGCTTTCACTTTGGTAGAGATGTTAGTGGTCTTGCTCATCATCAGCGTTCTTCTCTTGCTCTTTGTGCCCAATTTGACCAAGCAAAAGGATGCCGTAGATGACAAAGGAAAAGCTGCTGTTGTTAAGGTGGTGGAAAGTCAGGCAGAACTCTATAGTCTGGATAAGAATGAAGATGCGAGTCTAAGTAAATTACAGGCCGACGGCCGTATCACAGCTGAGCAAGCTAAGGCTTATAAAGAATACCATGCAAAACAAAAAACAAGTCAAACTGTTGCGGATTAAGGCCTTTACCATGCTGGAAAGTCTCCTTGTTTTGGGACTTGTGAGTATCATTGCTTTGGCTTTATCTGGCTCAGTCCAGTCTAGTTTTGCAGCAGTGGAAGAGCAGATATTTTTCATGGAATTTGAAGAACTATACCGTGAAACTCAAAAGCATAGTGTAGCTAGTCAACAAAAGACTAGTCTAAACTTAGATGGGCAGACAATCAACAATGGTAGTCAGAAGTTGACTGTTCCCAAAGGGATTCATGCACCATCTGGACAAACGATTCATTTTGATCGAGCTGGGGGCAATTCGTCCCTGGCTAAGGTTGAATTTCAGACCAGCAAAGGAGCGATTCGCTATCAATTATATCTAGGAAATGGAAAAATTAAACGCATTAAGGAAACAAAAAATTAGGGCAGTGATTTTACTGGAAGCAGTCGTCGCTCTAGCTATCTTTGCCAGCATTGCGACCCTTCTTTTGGGACAAATTCAGAAAAATAGGCAAGAAGAAGCAAAAATCTTGCAAAAGGAAGAAATCTTGAGGGTAGCTAAGATGGCCTTGCAGACAGGTCAAAATCAGGTAAAGATAAACGGAGTTGAGATTCAGGTGTTTTCTAGTGAAAAGGGATTGGAGGTCTACCATGGTTCAGAACAGTTGTTGGCTATCAAAGAGCCATAAGGTCAAGGCTTTTACCTTGTTGGAATCCCTTATTGCTCTTATTGTTATCAGTGGAAGCTTACTCCTCTTTCAAGCCATGAGTCAGCTCCTCATTTCAGAAGTTCGCTACCAGCAGCAAAGCGAGCAAAAGGAGTGGCTCCTGTTTGTGGACCAGTTGGAGGCAGAATTAGACCGTTCGCAGTTCGAAAAAATAGAAGGTAATCGCATTTATATGAAGCAGGATGGCAAGGATATCTCTATTGGTAAGTTAAAATCGGATGATTTTCGGAAAACTGATGCCAGTGGACGAGGTTATCAGCCTATGGTTTATGGTCTCAAATCTGCGCAGATTACAGAGGATAATCAACTGGTTCGCTTTCGTTTTCAGTTCCAAAAAGGCTTAGAAAGGGAGTTCATCTATCGTGTGGAAAAAGCAAAAAGTTAAGGCGGGTGTTCTCCTCTATGCAGTCACTATAGCAGCCATCTTTAGTCTTTTGTTACAATTTTACTTGAACAGACAAGTCGCCCACTATCAAGACTATGCTTTGAATAAAGAAAAGCTGATTGCTTTTGCCATGGCCAAGCGAACTAAAGGTAAGGTTGAGCAAGAAAGTGGGGAACAGGCCTTTAATCTGGGTCAGGTGAGCTATCAAAATAAGAAAACAAGCTTGGTGACGACGGTTCATACGCCTAAGAGCCAATATGAGTTCATCTTTCCTTCCGTCAAAATCAAAGAAGAGAAAACAGATAAAAAGGAAAAGGTAGTGACTGATTCAAGTAATCAAGCAGAGAAGGAGAAATCAGAAGAGAAGCCTGAAAAGAAAGAGAATTCCTAGCCAACCAAGCTACTTTGTGCTAAACTAAAAATATGAAACATGATTTTAACCACAAAGCAGAAACTTTCGATTCCCCTAAAAATATCTTCCTTACAAACTTGGTTTGTCAAGCAGTCGGGAAACAGATTGATCTTCTATCAGACAAAGAAATTTTGGATTTTGGTGGAGGGACGGGTCTGTTAACCTTGCCCCTAGCCAAGCAGGCCAAGTCTGTAACATTGGTGGATATTTCGGAGAAAATGCTGGAGCAAGCTCGTTTGAAAGCGGAGCAGCAAGAGATCAAGAATATCCACTTTTTGGAGCAAGATTTACTGGAAAAACCCTTGGAGCAAGAGTTTGACCTCATTGTTGTTTGTCGTGTTCTTCATCATATGCCTGATTTGGATGCGGCTCTCTCACTGTTTCATCAACATCTGAGAGAAAACGGACAACTTTTACTTGCTGATTTTACCAAGACAGAAGCTAACCATCATGGATTTGAATTGGTTGAACTGGAAAACAAGCTAGCCCAGTTTGGTTTTTCATCTGTGCATAGTCAGATCCTCTATAGCGCTGAAGACCTGTTTCAAGGAAATTACTCAGAACTCTTTTTAACAGTAGCCCAAAAATCACTCGCTGACTAAAGCAGTGATTTTTTCTCTTCAGATGGAAAAAAGGAGGGAAATTTGATAAGATAGGAATATGGATTTTGAAAAAATTGAACAAGCTTATACGTATTTACTAGAGAATGTCCAAGTCATTCAAAGTGATTTGGCGACCAACTTTTATGACGCCCTGGTGGAGCAAAACAGCATCTATTTGGATGGTGAGACTGAGTTAGAGCAGGTCAAGGAGAACAATCAGGCCCTTAAACGCTTAGCGCTTCGCAAAGAAGAATGGCTCAAGACCTACCAGTTTCTCTTGATGAAGGCTGGGCAGACAGAGCCCCTACAGGCCAATCACCAGTTTACACCAGATGCTATTGCTTTACTTTTGGTGTTTATTGTGGAAGAGTTGTTTAAAGAAGAGGAAATCACTATCCTCGAAATGGGTTCCGGAATGGGAATTCTAGGCGCTACTTTCTTGACCTCGCTTGATAAAAAGGTGGATTACTTGGGAATGGAAGTGGATGATTTGCTGATTGATTTGGCAGCTAGCATGGCAGATGTAATTGGTTTGCAGGCTGGTTTTGTCCAAGGAGATGCCGTTCGTCCACAAATGCTCAAAGAAAGCGATGTGGTCATCAGCGACTTGCCTGTCGGCTATTATCCTGATGATGCCGTTGCGTCGCGCCATCAAGTTGCTTCTAGT
>CAURTW010000105.1:0-4649 GCA_963527705.1 uncultured Streptococcus sp. | reverse complement strand
GCGGTTTTTTTGTCTCTCACCTAACGGAGCGAGACGGACTAATAGTCACATAATAAAAACACCCCAAAAGTTAGTTTTTTCTGTCTAACTTTTGGGGTGCAGTTCATAATATGCGTTTTTCTAATTTTAAAGACTTTTTGCCCAGCTTTTTTTATTTCACAACAAGTTCATAACGTGTCTTGCTTGTAAAGGTTTGACCGGCTTTAAGAATGACTTGGTCTTTGAGGTCACTGTGAATGGCATCTGGTAAAGCTTGCGCTTCAAGGGCAATCCCATTGTGCTGTACCATTGGCTGACCTCCTATGATGACACTCTCATCCACAAAGTTTGCTGTATAGACTACAAAGCAAGGAGCTTCTGTCTTGAAAAGCAGGAAGCGACCTGAGTTTTGGTCATAAAGGAAACCAGCATTGTCATGACCTGCAGGAAGGGCAAATGGATGATCCAAACCAGATACTAGCTGGATTTGCTCATCTTCTTCTGCGAAGATATCCTTCAACAAGGCACCATTGTAGATGTGTTTGACCACATCACGACTAGCATCTGGAGTTTTTGCAGGAACACCGTCGGGAGCGATTGGGTAAATACCCTCTGTATTTAGTTGGAAGACATGACGGTCAATCGTCTGCGTGAAATCACCAGACAAGTTAAAATAGCTGTGGTTGGTTGGATTGACCAGCGTATCCTGATCGGTCGTTACCTTGTAGCTGATTTCATAGGTACCAGTTTCTTCTAAGTGGTAACTGATCCAAATCTTGAGATTTCCAGGAAATCCTCCTGTCCCATCTGTACGCTCTGTGTAGAGGGTCAAGCCATGGTCGCTCACTTCAACTAGTTCAAACAAGCTCGAATCCCAACCAGTTGAACCACTGTGGTTACAGTTGCTAGCATTGTTGACTTCAAGGTCATAGGTCTTGCCATTAAGCTCAAATGTCGCACCAGCAATACGACCTGCAACAGGGCCTACGCTAGCTCCATGCTTGGGACTATTTCCCACATAGCTTTCAAAATCATCAAATCCCAAGATAACATTTGCAAAATTTCCAGCCTTATCAGGTGTGACATAGCGCAAGATGGTCGCACCATAAGTCATAACCTCAAGTTGGTAACCACCGTCCGTCTCAAATCGATAGGCCAAGACATCCTTGCCCTCAACATTTCCAAATACACGCTCTGTGTATGCTTTCATTCTCTTCTCCTTTTTCTATTTCTCTCAAGCAAACAAACCATAGAAAGCCTATTGACAATCTATGGTTTGCCTGATGATATACAAATCCTCTTGTCAAGAATTCATAAATACTGTCTTATACTCAATGAAAATCAAAGAGCAAACTAGGACTAGCCGCAGGCTGCTCAAAGCACTGCTTTGAGGTTGTGGATAGAACTGACGAAGCCAGTAACCATACCTACGGTAAGGCGACACTAGCATGGTTTAAAGAGATTTTCGAAGAGTATTACTTTTGATATTCGTGGATGATAACACCTTGTACCACACGGTTTACTGTACCTGTAGGAGACGGTGTATCTGGTTTATTTTCTACCTTGAGTGAAGTCAATAGGGCAAAGAGTTGGGCATAAACGATGTAAGGGAAGACACGGTAAATATCATTCAAGATACCGCCACAACCAAGGGCCACTTCTTTGACATTTTCAAGACCAAAGGCTTGATCACTCAAAAGCACAACACGACGAGCAATCTGATCACCAGCAACTTCACGAACCAAGTCCAAATCATACTTACGAGTGTAGTCTGTCGTTGTACCAAAGACCAAGACAACTGTATCTTCGTTGATAAGAGATTTTGGACCGTGACGGAAGCCGACTGGGCTTTCATACATAGTCGCAACCTGACCAGCTGTTAGTTCCAAAATCTTGAGCTGAGCTTCATGAGCAAGTCCAAAGAATGGACCAGCGCCTAGATAGATGACACGGTTAAAGTCTAGGTCAACAAGTTCTTTGACATCTTCTGCATTGTCTAGAATTTTACGGGCAAGACTAGATACAACTTCAAAACGTTCAGCTTTCACAGCAAATTCTGTAGGATCAAAGACCAAGAGAGCTGTTAGCAGCATAGATGTAAAGCTAGAAGTCATGGCAAATCCAGCGTCATTAGAAGCAGCTGGTTGCAAAAGCAAGAGATTGCGGTCATCTCCATGAGCTTGAAGAGCCAATTTCCCATCTGCAGCACAAGTAATCGTCACTTGGTAAAGCTCATCCACCAAGGCTTTAGCCAAATCAACAGTCGCCACACTTTCAGGTGAATTCCCACTACGAGCAAAGGAAACAAGGACAGTCGCCACATCTTTTTTCAAATAAGTTTCTGGATTGGCAACAATATCAGTTGTCGCAATAGCATTGAAATTCCATTTGCGTTCGTCATAGACTTCCTTAAAGTATGGTACCAAGGTATCTCCCACATAAGCAGAAGTACCAGCACCCGTCAAGATGACCTTGATATAGTCATGTTTATCAGCAATCCCTTGTAGGAAGGCTGCAATTTCTTCACGTTTTGCTTGATAAGATTCAAAAGCTTCTTTCCATACATCAGGCTGTTGGTAGATTTCACGTGTAGTGATTTCTGCACCCAATTCGAGCAAGTCTTCTTTTGTATAATGTAGCATTGATTTCCTCTTTTTCTATTAAATATGGGAATGGGAGTAAGCCCCATTCCCATTTATATTCTATGAAATATGTTCTAACAGTATTTCTGTTATTACAACTTATTCATCTTCATCGTCATCATCGAAGCCAGCTAACAGGTCATTGACTTTCACAATGCTTTCTGCAGCACGGCTCTTGTAGTCCGCATCTGCGCCTGTAAGGCTCGCATTGATAAATTCAATCACCATTGGAAGATTCATCCCTGCGTAGAGTTCAATGTCGCGACCTTCCATGATCAAACGGCTTACCACGTTACATGGTGTACCACCGAGAAGGTCCGCAAAGACTAGGAAATCATCCAATCCTTCGATAGCAGCTTCAAATTTTGCAGTAAATTCTTCTGGACCATCTTCTGGAAGAAGGGCCACTGCATGAATGTTGTCCTGTGGACCCATGATCATTTCTGTGCTACCTTTAAGTTCTTCACAGAAACGACCATGACTCACCAAAATTAATGATTTACTCATAAATTATGCGCCCATTCCAAGCAAGAATTTACCGATGAATGAAAGACCTACTGCAAGAACGATAATGATACCGATCGCTTTAGTAGAGTTCATACCTTTCTTACCAAGCAACCAGAAGATAAAGGCAGTAAAGATTGCTGGAAGCAAACGTGGGAAGATTGAGTTCAAGATGTCTTGGAAGTCAATCATCTTTTCACCGATTGGCAATTTGTAAGAAATCTCAAAGTTGATCATTGTTGCTACAAGAGCACCCATCATGAAGACACCAAGTACAGATGCAGCGTCAATCAAAGCTGTCAAAGTACTTTGCATGTTGTTGATAAGGTTAACCCCTTCTTTGTAGGCAAATTCCAATTGTTTCCAACGGAAGATGTCATAAGCAACTGCAACTGCGATCCAAAGGAAGATACCCCATGGTTGGCCAGCGATAGCCATAGTTGCTGCGATAGATCCCATGATAGCAGGTACAAGTGAACCAAAGATTGTATCTCCAAGAGGAGCAAATGGTCCCATCAAACCTGTCTTGATACCGTTAACGGCATCTTTTGAACCCACACCATCTTTTTCTTCCATGGCAAGGTCAAAACCAGCGATAATAGTGTGGAAGAATGGTGAAGTATTGAAGAATTGAGTATGAACTTTCATCATTTCTTTCAATTCAGGAGTTCCATCCCCATACATTTTACGTAATTGTGGCAAGATCATGTAAAGGTAACCAGAAGCTTGCATACGTTCGTAGTTCCAACCTAATTGGAAAGTAAACAAGCTACGTTTGTTGATTTGATTAAAATCTTCTTTTGTTAGTTTGTAATTAGAATTCGTCATCTTCGATTTCCCCACTTTCTGATGGTGTAGAAGGTGCTGCTACAGCTACTTTTTGGCTATTTTTGAAGTGAAGCACTGCAAGGAAGATACCTACGATAGAGATACCAATCATAGACAAACCTTTGAAGTTGTTCACGAAACCAATTTTTTCAGCAACATCTTTCGGTAGAGTGCCTACGATACCAGCAACAGCGCCACCAAGACCTGTTACATATGAGTAAAGAACAGTCAACATAGCTGTCAAACCAAATCCCATTGCAAGGTAGTGAAGGTTACGTTTAACTGGAAGGTAACGAAGTAAGATTGCAAATCCAAGACCTGGAAGCATACGTCCTGCAAGTGTCAAACCATCTGCAACCCATTGGTATTTTGTAACGAAGTCTACTACGTGTTGTACAAATTCGCCACCAAAAGCAAGCGCAAAGAAGACTGGAAGGGCACGAGATAAAGCCCAAGGAATCGCACCAAGCAAGTAGTTACGTTCAATACCTTTATAGTCAAAGCGTTCGATTGCAGCATCCACGCGGTGAGCGAAGAAAGTAGTTGTCATACGACCAAGAACGTCGAAGTATGTCAAGAGAGCTGCTACTGGCACAGCGATTGTTGTAATCGCAAGGTCTGTAGCAATTCCTTGTGAAACTGAGAATGCTGTTGCAAGAACCGCACCAGAAGTTGCGTCGATACGAGAAGCACCAC
>CAURTW010000104.1:0-4785 GCA_963527705.1 uncultured Streptococcus sp. | reverse complement strand
TCCAGCAGCTGATTTGACGAAGACAGCAGAAGCAGCGTCTAAACCAAATGCAGGCAATGATATCAACACACCGGCGGTTAAAACAGCAGTTGCTAAGAAAGATGCTTTAACTGATGCAGAAAAAGAAGCAGTTAAGAAAGCAGTATCAGCCGTTAACCCAGGCTCAACTGTCGTAGTAGATGATAAAGGAAATGCGACAGTTACTACGAAAGATGGTAAGACAGCCGTAATTCCTGCTTCTCAACTAGTTATTCCAACAGAAAAACTTGCAGACCTATCTGAGCAAAATGGTGTGAATATTCCAGCTACACGTACCTTGGTAGCAGATAAGAATAACTTAACTCCTGAAGAAATTGCTAAGATTAAGGTTGCTGTGGAAGCTGTAAATCCAGGCTCAACAGTTGTTGTAGATGAAAAGGGTAACGCGACAGTAACCACAGTAGATGGAAAAACAGCAACAATTTCAGCTGAACAATTAGTTAAAGATGAAGCAGATGTAGCTACTAAAAACAATGGTGAAAATCTTAATCTTGATTTTGAAAAACAACTTGTAGCTGATTTGGATAATTTAACAGATGCTGATAAAACAGGAGCTAAAGCGAAGATTACAGCAGCTAATCCGGATATAGTAGAAATTATCTTTGATGCAAAAGGAAATGCAACGGTCATTTTGAATAATGGTAAAGCATATACAGTTCTAGCTAAAGATATCTTTAAAGAAATTCCTTATGTTCCATCATATAATGGAGGAAATAATAGAATTAATAACGCTGAAACAGCTAACGTGAATACAGTGGCTAAAGAATTGCCTAACACAGGTACAGAAGCTAACGCTAGCCTCGTAGCGCTTGGACTTCTTGGAGCCCTAAGTGGATTTGGACTTCTTTCTCGCAAGAAAAAAGAAGACTAAAAACTCATAGTTTTTAAGAAGATGATTCGTTATCTTCTTTTTTTTAATGCTCTTTGTCAACTGTAGTGGGTTGAAGAAAAGCTAAGCTCGAGAAAGGACAAAATTCGTCCTTTCTTTTTTGATATTCAGAGCGATAAAAATCCTTTTTTTGAAGTTTTCAAAGTTTCGAAATCCAAAGGTATTGCGCTTGATGAGTTTGATGAGATTATTAGTGGCTTCTAATTTTGCGTTAGAATAGGGTAACTGAAGGGCATTGACGATTTTCTCTTTGTACTTTAGAAAGGTTTTAAAGACAGTATGAAAAAGAGGATGAACCTGCTGCAGATTGTCTTCAATGAGTCCGAAAAATTTGTCAGGCTTCTTGTCCTGAAAGTGAAAAAGCAAGAGCTGATAGAGATGATAGTGGTGTTTCAAGTCTTCCGAATAGCTCAAAAGCTTATCTAGAATCTCTTTATTCGTTAAGTGCATACGAAAAGTAGGGCGATAAAATCGTTTATCACTCAATTTACGACTATCTTGCTGGATAAGTTTCCAGTAACGTTTGATGGCCTTGTATCCATGAGATTTTCTATCGAATTGGTTCATGATTTGAACACGGACACGACTCATGGCACGACTTAGATGTTGAACGATGTGAAAGCGATCAAGAACGATTTTAGCACACGGAAAAAGATGCTTGACCAATTCATAGTAGGGGCTAAACATATCCATAGTAATAATTTTCACTCGACATCGGACGGCTCTATCATATTTAAGAAAGTGATCTCGAATGACGGCTTGTGTTCTACCCTCAAGAACAGTGATGATATTGAGCTTATCAAAATCTTGCGCAATGAAACTCATCTTTCCCTTGGTAAATGCATACTCGTCCCAGGACATAATCTCAGGAAGACGCGAAAAATCATGCTCAAAGTGAAAATCATTGAGCTTGCGAATGACAGTTGAAGTTGAGATGGAAAGCTGATGGGCAATATCGGTCATAGAATTCTTTTCAATCAACTTTTGCGCAATTTTTTGGTTGATAATACGAGGAATTTGGTGATTTTTCTTGACGATAGGAGTCTCAGCGACCATCATTTTCGAGCAATGATAGCACTTGAATCGACGCTTTCTAAGGAGAATTCTAGTAGGCATACCAGTAGTTTCAAGGTAAGGAATCTTAGAGGGTTTTTGAAAGTCATATTTCTTCATTAGACTTCCGCAATCAGGACAAGGTGGAGCCTCATAATCCAGTCTAGCGATGATTTCTTTGTGGGTATCCCTATTAACGATAAAAATTTTTTCAAGCAAAGTGATTTTTTTATCTAAGTTGAGTGGTGCCAAATGGCCCTTTTTTTGGTATAATTTTTTATAATGAAAACGATTGGTAATCGCTATGTTGTGGTTGATTTAGAGGCAACTAGCACAGGTAGTAAGGCTAAAATTATCCAAGTGGGAATTGTCGTGATTGAGGACGGAAAAATCGTCGATCACTATACGACGGATGTCAATCCACATGAACCCTTGGATGCTCATATCAAAGAACTGACAGGATTGACAGACCAACGTCTGGCGCAAGCACCTGATTTTTCGCAAGTTGCTAGAAAAATCTTTGACTTGGTGGAGGATGGGATTTTTGTAGCCCATAATGTTCAGTTTGATGCCAATCTTTTGGCGGAAAATTTATTTTTTGAAGGCTATGAACTAAGAAATCCTCGTATTGACACGGTCGAATTGGCTCAGGTTTTTTTCCCTGAACTGGAAAAATATAGCTTGCCGATATTGTGTCGAGAATTAGGAATTCCTCTAAAACACGCCCACACAGCCCTTTCAGATGCCCAAGCTACTGCGGAATTACTTCTTTTTTTACGAGAAAAGATGGCCCAACTTCCTAAAGGACTCTTGGAACGCTTGCTGGAAATGGCTGACGCCCTCTTATATGAGTCCTACCTGGTTATTGAAGAAATTTATCGCAGCCAATCCATCCTGAGTTCTCCAGACATGGTCGAAGTTCAAGGACTGTATTTCAAGAAAACTGGAGCTCCCCTGGAGCCACGAAAACTATCCCAAGATTTTTCTAAAAATATTTCTTTGTTGAACCTTGAAGTGAGGGAACGACAAGAAAGTTTTGCTAAAGAGGTTGGCTTGCTATTGAAAGATGAGCCTGTCTCATTAATTCAAGCTCCGACTGGGATTGGGAAAACCTATGGATATCTCTTACCTGCTTTGTCCCAAGTGGAAAATCGTCAGATTGTCCTTAGCGTTCCGACAAAGATTCTTCAAAATCAGATCATGGAAGAAGAAGGTAAACGTCTCAAGGAAGTGTTCCATATAGATATTCATAGTTTAAAAGGACCACACAATTATCTGAAGTTGGATGCCTTTTATCGTTCCTTGCAGGAAAATGATGAAAATCGCTTATTTAGACGCTTTAAAATGCAACTCTTGGTCTGGCTGACTGAGACAGAGACAGGAGATTTGGATGAAATCGGGCAACTCTACCGTTACCAACATTTTCTAATAGATCTTCGTCATGACGGGAATTTATCATCTCAGAGCTTATTTGTGACGGAAGATTTTTGGAAACGTAGTCAAGAAAGGGCACAAACCTGCAATCTTTTAGTGACCAATCATGCCTATCTTGTAACCAGACTGGAAGATAATCCTGAATTTGTCAGTGACCGTTTATTGATTATTGATGAAGTTCAAAAGATCTTGTTAGCTCTAGAAAATCTGCTTCAAGAGACCCACGATATCCAGTCTATTATCGATTTGCTTGATAAGGCTTTACTGGAGGAGCAAAATAAGGTTCAGCAACGAATACTAGAAAGTATTCGCTTTGAGTGCCTTTACTTGATTGAACAATTTCAGTCTGGAAAATCTAAGAAAAATATCTTAGATTCTCTTGCCAATCTCCACCAGTATTTTTCAGAATTAGAAGTAGAAGGCTTTGAGGAACTGGTTCGCTATTTTACAGCTGACCAAGATTACTGGCTTGAAGCAATTGAAACGAGTCAAAAGCAAATTCAGATTTCTTCTACAAAATCAGGCCGTATTCTCCTATCTTCTTTAGTACCTAATTCATGTCAAGTCTTGGGAGTGTCGGCTACTCTTGAGATTAGTCAGAGGGTTTCTTTGGCAGACCTTTTGGGTTATCCTGAAGCCAAATTTGTCAAGATTGAGGCTCGGGGAAAACAGGATCAAGAAGTGGTCTTGGTCAAAGATTTTCCTCTAGTAACAGAAACCTCCTTAGAAGTTTATGCCCAAGATGTAGCTGATTTGCTGATGGATGTTCGAGCTTTCCAGCAACCGATTTTAGTTCTCTTTACTGCTAAAGACATGCTTCTAGCAGTATCGAATTTACTTCCAGTTAGCCATCTGGCCCAGTATAAAAATGGGGATGTTCATCAACTGAAGAAACGCTTTGAAAAAGGTGAACAACAAATCCTGCTTGGTGCAGCAAGTTTCTGGGAGGGAGTTGATTTTTCAAGTCATCCTTTTGTGATTCAAGTTGTACCAAGACTTCCTTTCCAAAATCCTCAAGAGCCCTTGACGAAAAAGATTAATCAGGAACTGAATCAGGAAGGAAAAAATGCCTTTTATGATTATCAGTTGCCAATGGCCATTATTCGTTTAAAACAGGCTTTGGGAAGAAGTATGAGACGCGAACACCAACGTTCCTTAACTCTTATTTTGGATAGGAGAATTGTCGGAAAGCGATATGGCAAACAAATTGTAACTTCTCTAGCAAAAGAAGCGACTGTTAAAACCGTCTCTCGATCCGAAGTTGATGAGGCTATTGATAAATTTTTAAACGGACTTTGATAAATAGTATAGTATAGTATGAAAGTATAAGGTTAGTATATATGAAACGTTCTCTCGACTCTAGAGTCGAT
>CAURTW010000103.1:0-4801 GCA_963527705.1 uncultured Streptococcus sp. | reverse complement strand
TTGGAATTGCTATCCTTTCAACTTCTGAAGGTTTGCTTACTGATAAAGAAGCACGTCAAAAGAATGTTGGTGGAGAAGTTATCGCTTACGTTTGGTAATATTTAGCTCCCAATTTCTTTGTGACTCGTCGTTATCGTCTCTTGCCTAACCAAAAGTTATGCCTGTGAGACGACGCCTAGATTCACTTTAAAATTGAAACCTAAATGTTCCTTTAAATCGAGAAATCGATTTAACCCCCGTGAAAACTGGTCGTTCAGGCCTGACAATTTAACAGGAGAAAATAAACATGTCACGTATTGGTAATAAAGTTATCGTGTTGCCTGCTGGTGTTGAACTCACTAACAATGACAACGTTGTAACTGTAAAAGGACCTAAAGGAGAACTTACTCGTGAGTTCTCAAAAGATATTGAAATTCGTGTGGAAGGTACTGAAGTAACTCTTCACCGTCCAAACGATTCAAAAGAAATGAAAACAATCCACGGAACTACTCGTGCCCTTTTGAACAACATGGTTGTTGGTGTATCAGAAGGATTCAAGAAAGAACTTGAAATGCGCGGGGTTGGTTACCGTGCACAACTTCAAGGATCTAAACTTGTTTTGGCTGTTGGTAAATCTCATCCAGACGAAGTTGAAGCTCCAGAAGGAATTACTTTTGAACTTCCAAACCCAACAACAATCGTTGTTAGCGGAATTTCAAAAGAAGTAGTTGGTCAAACAGCTGCTTACGTACGTAGCCTTCGTTCACCAGAACCATATAAAGGTAAAGGTATCCGTTACGTTGGTGAATTCGTTCGCCGTAAAGAAGGTAAAACAGGTAAATAATGTTGAGTGGTTGATTTTTAACCACCAACCTATTTTCCAACTTAGTGCATAGCACACGATTTAAAACTAAAGAGGTGAAAACTGTGATTTCTAAACCAGATAAAAACAAACTCCGCCAAAAACGCCACCGTCGCGTTCGCGGAAAACTCTCTGGAACTGCTGATCGCCCACGTTTGAACGTATTTCGTTCTAATACAGGCATCTACGCTCAAGTGATTGATGACGTAGCGGGTGTAACGCTCGCAAGTGCTTCAACTCTTGACAAAGAAGTTTCAAAAGGAACTAAAACTGAACAAGCCGTTGCTGTCGGTAAACTCGTTGCAGAACGTGCAAACGCTAAAGGTATTTCAGAAGTGGTGTTCGACCGCGGTGGATATCTATATCACGGACGTGTGAAAGCTTTGGCTGATGCAGCTCGTGAAAACGGATTGAAATTCTAATAGGAGGACACTAGAAAATGGCATTTAAAGACAATGCAGTTGAATTAGAAGAACGCGTAGTTGCTGTCAACCGTGTTACGAAAGTTGTTAAAGGTGGACGTCGTCTTCGTTTCGCAGCTCTTGTTGTTGTTGGTGACCACAACGGTCGCGTAGGATTTGGTACTGGTAAAGCTCAAGAAGTTCCAGAAGCAATCCGCAAAGCAGTAGAAGATGCTAAGAAAAACTTGATTGAAGTTCCTATGGTTGGAACAACAATCCCACACGAAGTTCTTTCAGAATTCGGTGGAGCTAAAGTATTGTTGAAACCTGCTGTAGAAGGTTCTGGAGTTGCCGCTGGTGGTGCAGTTCGTGCCGTTGTGGAATTGGCAGGTGTGGCAGATATTACATCTAAATCACTTGGTTCTAACACTCCAATCAACATTGTTCGTGCAACTGTTGAAGGTTTGAAACAATTGAAACGCGCTGAAGAAGTTGCTGCCCTTCGTGGTATCTCAGTTTCTGATTTGGCATAAGAAAGGGGATAAAATGGCTCAAATTAAAATTACTTTGACTAAGTCTCCAATCGGACGCATTCCATCACAACGTAAAACTGTTGTAGCACTTGGACTTGGCAAATTGAACAGCTCTGTTATCAAAGAAGATAACGCTGCTATCCGTGGTATGATCACTGCAGTATCTCACTTGGTAACAGTTGAAGAAGTAAACTAATGAATTTTTAGGGGATGTGGCAATACTCATCCCCTAAAACTAGGTATAGTCATCTAAGATGACCATGTATAGGCGAGTTGATAAGGGAGACAACCTTTTCTCTCTTATCGGCGCTAGCATTTTACAAAAGAGGAGAAAATAATAATGAAACTTCATGAATTGAAACCTGCAGAAGGTTCTCGTAAAGTACGTAACCGTGTTGGTCGTGGTACTTCATCAGGTAACGGTAAAACATCTGGTCGCGGTCAAAAAGGTCAAAAAGCTCGTAGCGGTGGCGGAGTTCGCCTTGGTTTTGAAGGTGGACAAACTCCATTGTTCCGTCGTCTTCCAAAACGTGGATTCACTAACATCAACGCTAAAGAATACGCAATTGTAAACCTTGACCAATTGAACGTCTTTGAAGATGGTGCTGAAGTTACTCCAGTTGTTCTTATCGAAGCAGGAATTGTTAAAGCTGAAAAATCAGGTATTAAAATTCTTGGTAACGGTGAGTTGACTAAGAAATTGACTGTGAAAGCAGCTAAATTCTCTAAATCAGCTGAAGAAGCTATCACTGCTAAAGGTGGTTCAGTAGAAGTCATCTAAGAGAGGTGACCTATGTTTTTTAAATTATTAAGAGAAGCTCTTAAAGTCAAGCAAGTTCGATCAAAAATTTTATTCACAATTTTTATCGTTTTAGTCTTTCGTATCGGAACTAGCATTACAGTTCCCGGTGTGAATGCCAATAGCTTGAATGCTTTAAGTGGATTATCCTTCTTAAACATGTTGAGCTTGGTCTCAGGGAATGCCATGAAAAACTTCTCAGTTTTTGCTCTTGGTGTTAGTCCCTACATTACGGCCTCTATCGTTGTCCAACTCTTGCAAATGGATATTTTACCCAAATTTGTAGAGTGGGGTAAACAAGGGGAAGTAGGTCGAAGAAAATTAAATCAAGCTACTCGTTATATTGCTCTTGTTCTAGCCTTTGTGCAATCTATCGGGATTACAGCTGGTTTTAATACTTTGGCTGGAGCTCAATTGTTGAAAACAGCTCTTACACCACAAGTCTTTATCATGATTGGTATCATCTTAACAGCTGGTAGTATGATTGTGACTTGGTTGGGAGAGCAAATTACAGATAAGGGATACGGAAATGGTGTTTCTATGATTATCTTTGCCGGGATTGTTGCCTCAATTCCAGAGATGATTCAGGGCATCTATGTGGATTACTTTGTGAACGTCCCAAGTAGCCGTATCAACTCATCTATCATTTTCGTAATCATTTTGATTATTACTGTATTGTTGATCATTTATTTTACAACTTATGTTCAACAAGCAGAATACAAAATTCCAATCCAATATACTAAGGTTGCACAAGGTGCTCCATCTAGCTCTTACCTTCCTTTGAAGGTAAATCCTGCTGGAGTTATCCCTGTTATCTTTGCAAGTTCGATTACTGCAGCGCCTGCGGCTATTCTTCAGTTTTTGAGCGCTACAGGTCATGATTGGGCTTGGGTAAGAACAGCACAAGAAATGCTGGCAACAACTTCACCAACTGGTATTGCTATGTATGCTTTATTGATTATTCTCTTTACATTCTTCTATACGTTTGTACAGATTAATCCTGAAAAAGCGGCAGAAAACTTACAAAAGAGCGGTGCCTATATCCACGGAGTTCGTCCTGGTAAAGGTACAGAAGAATATATGTCTAAACTTCTTCGTCGTCTTGCAACGGTTGGTTCTCTCTTCCTTGGTGTGATTTCTATTTTACCGATTGTAGCAAAAGATGTTTTCGGACTTTCAGAAGCAGTTGCTTTTGGAGGAACTAGTCTTTTGATCATTATCTCTACAGGTATTGAAGGAATCAAACAATTGGAAGGTTACCTATTGAAACGTAAGTATGTTGGTTTCATGGACAGAACAGAATAAAAGTATTTACGGAGTCAGTAAATGCTGAGGGAGTGGAGGTTTAACTCTAACATTAGTGAGAGTTTGGTCTCCCCTCTTCTATTTTGTTTTTAAATAGGGGTGAAAAGACTTTTTACTTCTATTTAAAAATAAAATAAGGAGATCAAATCATGAATCTTTTGATTATGGGCTTACCTGGTGCAGGTAAGGGAACTCAAGCAGCAAAAATCGTAGAACAATTCCATGTTGCACATATCTCAACAGGTGATATGTTCCGTGCTGCTATGGCAAATCAAACTGAAATGGGTGTTCTTGCTAAGTCATATATTGACAAGGGTGAATTAGTTCCTGATGAAGTTACAAATGGGATCGTAAAAGAACGTCTTTCACAAGATGATATTAAAGAAATAGGATTCTTATTGGATGGTTACCCACGTACAATTGAACAAGCTCATGCTTTGGACAAAACATTGGCTGAACTTGGCATTGAACTAGAAGGTGTCATCAACATTGAAGTGAATCCTGACAGCCTCTTGGAACGTTTGAGTGGTCGTATCATCCACCGCGTAACTGGAGAAACTTTCCACAAGGTCTTTAACCCACCAGTTGACTATAAAGAAGAAGATTACTACCAACGTGAAGATGACAAACCTGAGACAGTGAAACGTCGTTTGGATGTGAATATTGCTCAAGGGGAACCAATCATTGCTCACTACCGTACCAAAGGTTTGGTTCATGACATCGAAGGTAATCAAGATATCAATGATGTCTTCTCAGATATCGAAAAAGTATTGACAAATTTGAAATAAAGCGTTTTTCACACTTGCAAAAATCCGCTACAAATGTTATACTGAGATAGTCTGACTTATAATTGTTGTCTCTGTGTCTAGAGGCATCGAATCGAAATTTATGGAGGTGCTTTTGCGTGGCAAAAGACGATGTG
>CAURTW010000102.1:0-4817 GCA_963527705.1 uncultured Streptococcus sp. | reverse complement strand
TGGTGGATCCTGAGAAGAAGGTCCAGGTTTTGGCCAAGGAAGGCTGGAATCCTGGGGTTCTAGGAATCGTGGCTGGTCGTTTGTTGGAAGAACTAGGGCAGACAGTCATCGTTCTCAATATAGAGGACGGTCGTGCCAAGGGTAGTGCTCGTAGTGTGGAAGCGGTCGATATTTTTGAGGCTTTGGATCCTCATCGAGACCTCTTCATCGCCTTTGGAGGCCATGCTGGTGCAGCAGGAATGACGCTGGAAGTGGAGAAACTCTCAGATTTATCTCAGGTTTTGGAAGATTATGTCCGTGAAAAAGGGGCAGATGCTGCTGGCAAGAACAAGTTAAATTTAGATGAAGAGCTGGATTTGGAGACACTTAGCTTGGAAACGGTCAAAAGTTTTGAACGTTTGGCACCTTTTGGCATGGACAATCAGAAACCTGTCTTTTATATAAAGGATTTTCAGGTCGAAAGTGCCCGTACTATGGGAGCAGGCAATGCTCATCTCAAGTTGAAAATTTCCAAAGGTGAGGCGAGTTTTGAAGTGGTAGCCTTTGGTCAAGGCAGATGGGCGACAGAGTTTTCTCAAACCAAGAATCTAGAGCTGGCAGTCAAATTGTCTGTCAACCAATGGAATGGCCAAACTACCCTGCAGTTGATGATGGTGGATGCGCGTGTCGAGGGTGTTCAACTTTTTAACATCCGTGGGAAGAATGCAGTCTTGCCAGAAGGGGTTCCAGTCTTGGATTTTGCTGGAGAATTGCCAGATATAGCGACTAGTGAAGCGGTTGTCGTGAAAACCGTTCCTGAGGATATTACTCTGTTGAAGAGCATTTTTCAGGAGCAGAATTTTTCTGCTGTCTATTTCAAAAATGATATTGACAAGGCCTACTATCTGACAGGTTATGGGACTAGAGAGCAGTTTGCCAAATTGTACAAGACCATCTACCAGTTTCCAGAGTTTGATATTCGCTACAAGCTGAAAGATTTGGCGACTTATCTTAATATCCAACAAATCTTGCTGGTCAAGATGATTCAAGTATTTGAAGAGCTAGGCTTTGTGACCATCAAAGATGGTGTCATGACAGTCAATAAAGAAGCGCCGAAGCGAGAAATCGGAGAAAGTCAGATTTACCAAAATCTCAAACAAACCGTCAAAGATCAAGAAATGATGGCGCTAGGTACGGTGCAAGAAATTTATGACTTTTTAATGGAAAAAGAATAGCAGATAGGAAAGAGTTGGGCAACCAGCTCTTTTTTGAAAACAAATCTTCATTTTGAAAATCATCAAAAAAATGGTATAATGGTAGGAAAAGATTCGGCTAAAAGTAGTGCTTTTAGAATAAAAGGGTAAGCAACCCTATAATCAAGATAATTTAAGCTTTCGGAGGAAAAATGAGTAATATCAGTTTAACAACACTTGGTGGTGTACGTGAAAACGGGAAAAATATGTATATCGCTGAAATCGATGGGTCTATTTTCGTTTTGGATGCAGGTCTAAAATACCCTGAAAATGAACAACTAGGGGTGGATGTAGTCATTCCAAATATGGACTACCTTTTTGAAAATAGCGACCGTATCGCTGGCGTCTTCTTGACCCATGGACATGCAGATGCCATTGGTGCTCTGCCTTATCTCTTGGCTGAAGCCAAGGTACCTGTATTTGGCTCTGAGCTGACCATTGAGTTGGCAAAACTCTTTGTCAAAGGAAATGACACAGTTAAGAAATTTAATGATTTTCATGTCATCGATGAGGATTCGGAGATTGATTTTGGAGGAACTGTGGTGTCCTTCTTCCGTACGACCCACTCTATCCCAGAAAGTTTGGGTGTGGTCTTGAAGACAGCTGAAGGTAGCATCGTTTATACAGGTGACTTCAAATTTGACCAGACAGCTAGTGAATCCTATGCAACAGACTTCGCTCGTTTGGCAGAAATCGGTCGTGACGGAGTTCTAGCTTTGCTTAGTGATTCAGCTAATGCAGATAGTAATATCCAAGTGGCTAGTGAAAGTGAGGTTGGGGATGAAATCACTCAAACCATTGCAGATTGGGATGGTCGTATTATCGTCGCAGCAGTAGCCAGCAACCTCTCTCGTATCCAGCAGGTGTTTGACGCTGCGGATGCAACAGGCCGCCGTGTGGTCTTGACAGGATTTGATATTGAAAATATCGTCCGCACTGCTATTCGCCTCAAGAAATTGTCTCTAGCTAACGAGAGTCTTTTGATTAAGCCAAAAGATATGTCTCGCTTTGAAAACCATGAGTTGATCATCCTTGAGACAGGTCGTATGGGTGAGCCTATCAATGGTCTTCGCAAGATGTCGATTGGTCGCCACCGTTATGTGGAAATCAAGGACGGTGACCTAGTTTATATTGTAACCACTCCATCTATCGCCAAAGAGGCAGTCATGGCGCGTGTGGAAAACATGATTTACCAAGCTGGAGGTGTTGTCAAACTGATCACTCAAAGCTTGCGTGTGTCAGGGCATGGAAATGCGCGTGACTTGCAGTTGATGATCAATCTCTTGCAACCTAAGTATCTCTTCCCAATTCAAGGGGAATACCGTGAGTTGGATGCCCATGCTAAGGCTGCTATGGCGGTCGGGATGCTGCCAGAACGCATTTTTATCCCTAAAAAGGGAACCAGCATGGCTTATGAAAATGGAGACTTTGTCCCCGCTGGCGCGGTTTCGGCAGGGGATGTCTTGATTGACGGAAATGCCATCGGTGATGTTGGTAATGTGGTTCTTCGTGACCGTAAGGTCTTGTCAGAAGATGGAATTTTCATAGTCGCAATCACAGTTAACCGTCGTGAGAAGAAAATTGTGGCCAAGGCTCGTGTTCACACGCGTGGATTTGTTTATCTCAAGAAGAGTCGCGATATTCTCCGTGAAAGTTCAGAATTGATTAATCAAACGGTAGAAGACTATCTTCAAGGAGATGACTTTGACTGGGCAGACCTTAAAGGGAAGGTTCGTGATAATCTTACCAAGTATCTCTTTGACCAAACCAAACGTCGTCCAGCTATTTTACCAGTAGTCATGGAAGCAAAATAATCGTTGAAATAAACAGGGAGAAAGTCGAGTTTCGGCTTTTTCTTATAGAAAAATAGAGGAAAAATTATGGCAGTAATGAAAATCGAGTATTACTCACAAGTTTTGGATATGGAGTGGGGAGTGAATGTTCTTTACCCCGATGCCAATCGAGTGGAAGAACCAGATTGTAAAGATATTCCCGTCTTGTACCTCTTGCATGGGATGTCTGGCAACCATAATAGCTGGCTCAAGCGAACCAATGTAGAACGCCTGCTTCGAGGCACTAATCTCATCGTCGTTATGCCCAATACCAGCAATGGTTGGTACACTGATACCCAGTATGGTTTTGACTATTACACAGCTCTAGCAGAGGAATTGCCACAGGTTCTGAAACGCTTCTTCCCTAACATGACCAGTAAGCGTGAAAAAACCTTTATCGCTGGTCTTTCTATGGGAGGCTATGGCTGCTTCAAACTAGCTCTTGCAACAAATCGTTTTTCTCGTGCAGCTAGCTTTTCAGGCGCCCTTAGTTTTCAAGAGTTTTCTCCTGAAAGCCAAAACTTGGGAACACCAGCTTATTGGAGAGGTGTGTTTGGGGAGATTAAAGATTGGACAGCTAGCACCTATTCTCTAGAAAGTCTGGCTAAAAAATCGGACAAAAAGACCAAGCTCTGGGCTTGGTGTGGCGAGCAGGATTTCTTGTATGCAGCCAATAATCTGGCAGTGAAAAACCTCAAAAAAATAGGATTTGATGTGACCTATAGCCATAGCGCTGGAACTCACGAGTGGTATTATTGGGAAAAACAATTGGAACGGTTTCTAGCAACTCTGCCAATCGATTTCAAATTAGAAGAGAGATTGTCATAATTTAGCTTTCTTTCAGCTTGTTTTAGTAAAATAGACTTTATTTGCTAGAAAGGTGGAGGGACATGCGCTGGATTTTTCGTTTGATAGGAGCTTTCTTTTCTTTTATTTGGCGTTTGTTTTGGCGCTTGGTTTGGATAGTTGTGCTCTTATGTGCTCTTGCTTTTGGACTTCTCTGGTATCTGAACGGGGATTTTCAAGGAGCGCTAAAGCAAGCAGAAAGGTCAGTAAAAATTGGTCAACAAAGTATCGACCAATGGGGAAAAACAGGGCAACTGCCTAAGTTGAACAAGACAGATAGCCACCAGCATTCTGAAGGAAGGTGGCCACAGGCTTCTGCTCGTATTTACCTGGATCCGCAGATGGATTCACGCTTTCAAGAGGCTTATGTAGAAGCAATTCAGAACTGGAATCAAACGGGTGCTTTTAACTTTGAACTTGTGACTGAGGTCAGTAAGGCGGACATCTTGGCTACTGAGATGAATGACGGAGGCACCCCTGTGGCAGGAGAGGCGGAAAGTCAGACCAATCTCTTAACGGGGCAATTCTTGTCTGTCACGGTGCGGTTGAATCACTATTATCTGTCCAATCCTAACTATGGCTATTCCTATGAGCGCATTGTCCATACGGCAGAACATGAGTTGGGTCATGCGATTGGCTTGGACCATACAGATGAGAAGTCTGTGATGCAACCTGCAGGTTCCTTTTATGGTATCCAGGAAGAGGATGTTAAAAGACTTCGAAAATTATATGAGACCAATGAGTAGGGGACTATCTTTCCCTACTTTTTTGCTATAATGGAACTATGAACAACTTGATTAAATCAAAACTAGAGCTCTTGCCGACCAGCCCTGGTTGTTACATTCACAAGGATAAAAATGGCACCATTATCTATGTAGGAAAGGCTAAAAATCTGCGTAACCGCGTG
>CAURTW010000101.1:0-4852 GCA_963527705.1 uncultured Streptococcus sp. | reverse complement strand
GATGCTGGAAAATTCTATCTATGCCATTCTCAGTCCAGAAGGTTTTGCTTCTATTCTATGGAAAGATGGCAGTCGTGCTATGGAAGCGGCAGAACTGATGAAAATCACTTCGCATGAACTGTTAGAAATGAACGTGGTGGATAATGTGATTTCTGAAGCAGGACTTTCGAGCAAAGAACTGATTAAGACTGTCAAAAAAGAACTCCAAGCTGAGCTATCTATACTCTCACAAAAACCGCTAGAAGCGTTGTTGGAAGAGCGTTACCAACGATTTAGAAAATACTAATACTCTTAGAAAATCAAATTTAAACCACGTCAGCTTCGCCTTGCCGTATATATGTTACTGACTTCGTCAGTTCTATCCACAACCTCAAAACCGTGTTTTGAGCTACCTACGGCTAGCTTCCTAGTTTGCTCTTTGATTTTCATTGAGTATAATTCTTTAGAATACGCAAAAACTAGAACTGGCAGTCAGTTCTAGTTTTTATGTGGTTCTTACTCTGTATCAAGGATGAAGTAAAAGGTGCTTGGAAAACCAAACACCTTTCGATTATTCATTTTCTTCAGTTACAAATTGACTAAGCAGTCCATTGATAAAACGGGCTGATTTTTGATCTGAAAAATTCTTAGCAAGTTCAATGGCTTCATTGACTGCTACCAGCTGAGGTGTATCAAATGATGTGATTTCAAAGATACCCAAGCGTAGTAAGTTTTTTTCGACCAAGGTCAATCGTTCAACTGTCCAGCCTGACTTGAGGTGCTGGTTGATTTGTTTATCCAACTCGTCTTTTTGAGCTTGAACGCCAGAAACCAAGTTTAGAAGAAAGGCAGGGATTTGCACATCTGCATCTTCACGGTCATGCGTGTAAGCAAAGCGACAAGCTGTTTCCATATCTGTGCCGAATTCAAGACTCATAAGAGCTTGAAAAGCGCATTTACGAAGTTCGCGTCTAGATTCTAATAATGGACTAGTCATTGAGGAAGTCCTCGTTAAATAGATCTTTCAACTCAGGTTTTGGTGTTTTATCTGGAACGATTCCTGCAACATGGATGTTGACAGCAGCAAGTTCCACATCAGCCATATCTCGGACAGCATCTTTGACTGCTTTTTGAATAGCAAGAGCCACTTTTGGTACTTTCACACCGTACTCAAGATAGAGATAAATGTCAGCAGTTAGCTCTTCGTTGCTTTCTTTTAAGTAGACACCACGACCAAGAGAGAGTTTTGATAGGGTATCAGATACGGATTTATTTGAAAATGAGTGGACACCATCAACTTTAGCAGTTGCGATGGCAATGATTTTTTCAAGTACACGTGGAGCGATAACGATTTCGCCAAATTGTTCTTCAATTCCCATAGAATGACCTCTTTCTAGAGATTAGGCACGAGAAACGTAAGTTCCTTCTGCAGTGTTGATGATCAATTTTTGTCCAGCTTCGATGAAGTCTGGAACGTTAACAACAAGTCCAGTTTCCATAGTTGCTGGTTTACCAGAACCTGTAACAGTAGCACCTTTGATAGATGGTTGTGTTTCAGCTACTGTCAATTCAACAGTAGTTGGTACAGTTACACCGATTACTTCAGTTCCGTAGAATTGGATTTTAACATCAGAGTTTTCAAGGATGTAAAGCAATTCATTTTCAACGTTTACGACTGGGATTTCGTATTGGTCGTAAGTTTCAGTGTTCATGAAGTAGGCAGTTTCATCCATTTTGTACAAGTATTGAGCTGGGACAGTTTCGATAATAGCTTGCTCGAATTTTTCTTCTGGACGGTAGCTTGTGTCAAATGTAGAACCAGTACGGACATCACGCAATTTCATACGCATGATCGTGTTCCCTTTACCTGGTTTGTGGTGGCTAGCTTCCAAAACGCGGATCAATTTTCCGTCTGCAGTTTCAAATGTCATACCAGCTTTCAATTTGCTTGCTTCAATCATGTTTTTACCTCTTTAATAAATATTATTACTCTTTATTGTACCATAAAACGCAATAATTCTCAAATATCAGATTAACTTGAGTTAGTTGACAGGTACGATATTTCCTTCTTCATCTTTGGTTACGAGAACATACTTGCCGTCTACCTCGATGTAAAAGTTCTTACTTGCAGTTTGCCCATTATTTTGAATAGGAGCTTGAGTTTGTTGGTTGAGTTGCCCGCCAAGCGTTTGTCCCAGATTCATTCCCATAATTATGTTCATACCATTGCCGTTGCCTTCATTGTTTGCAGCAACGATGAGAGCTTCGTTACGGGCACGACGTTCTTCAATCTCAATCGTATTGTACTTCATGGCGACAAGCTCGCTATCAAGTTTACGGACAATATCTAAGCTTTCTTGGTCATAGCTCAAATCTTCAAGCAGGATGTTGGTTGTTTCAATTCCGTAAAGTCCAGTCCATACCTTGTTAACTTCTTGTTTTGCCAGAACGTTGAAAGTATCTTGATTGGCATTAAGACTATAGATATCAACTCGGTTTTCGTTTGTAAATTTGGCGATTGCAATAGCAATTTTAGGAGAGATATTTTGTCTGAGAGTTCCCTGAGCGATATCTTTCAGGGTAAATGCTCTATGATCTTCAATTTGTTGACTGATGGAGCTGACATAAAATAGGACTGGATCAGCAACTTTGATATCAAACAAGCCGTAGAAACGAATATTGAGCAATTGTTGATAGCGTTCACTGAAATACTCTACGGCGTTTTGAGTACCAAATTTATTACCTGCGATGGGTTGCATACGGATAAAGATGATTTCCTGTTGGGTAATGACTTGACCACCAAAAGAGAAGCGGTTTTTGAAATTTTCCCAAGTACCCTTTATACCACCCTTTTCAAGAAGCCAGGCATTATCTTCAGAACGCCATTCGTGGCTACCAGCTTCTAAGACATCGCCAAGGAAGGTTCCGTTGTTGACAAGAATAGCTACATAACCTTGTGGAACAATGACTACAGAACCATCTGTTAAAAGTCCAGTATTTTGGTTGCTTTGTCTAGAAGTGCCGTCAGGATCTTTTGTAAGAAGTTGTCCTTTAATGGCCAAGGCATCAGCTGTTAGGTTATTTGGAAGAACAATAGCTTCTTTAAATTTGCTATCGTTGAAACTATTAAGCCCTGAAGATAGGGCGGCACGAATAAATCCCATAATTTCCTCCTAATTATAAAGTTCGTCTTCATCCACAACATCGTAGGTATTGAGTACCCATTGGTTTGGACTGCGTGTTAGATCAGCATCGCAATAGTCACATTTACTGATAGCAGAGATTTTCAATGGGGCACCACAGTTTGGACAGTGGTCACTGATGGCTTCATCACTGACATTTAGTTCAGTTTGACTTCCGTGTTTACGGATAAAGTTCATTTGATAGACTGTAAACAAGTCCTCTTGAGGATCACCTTCGATGACACGTTTGCTTTGGTCTTCAATGACATAGTCCCTGAGTGTAGATGACAAGATCACAACAAGGGTATCGTTACCATCAGGATTTTCGTAGAAATCTTTAATGCGAACATTTTCAACACAGACTTTTTCTAAAACATTGGTTGTTTTCGCCCGGATATGATCTTCGAGTTGTATACTATGTTGGGAATAAAGGCTGGTACTTTCAAGAGAGCGAGCCAAATTCCAATCCTTTTTAGTCCAGGCTGCCTGTAACTGAATATAGACTTCTTTAACCCATGAAGCGAAAGCATCGGCATCAAAGTTTGGATCGCCATATTTAACACGACTAGTAGCTAATGTATTGTGTTCAACTCGACGATGGTTTTGGGGATTATATACAGTAGCGCTACTATAGGATTTTTCTGATGAGCTTTGATTACTTTTATTCTTTAGAACTAAGACAACTACGTAAACACCTATTAAAAAGACTACAATTCCGTACAACTCTTGCTCAGAGTAACTCGAACTATAGGAACCGTCTCCAGAACTGTAGCTACTTCTGTAGGAAGAACTACCGCTATTACTGCTACTGGAACGGCTTCGGCTACCATTTGAACTGGAGCTACTACGGCTAGAGCTACCACTTCGAGAATGTCCTACCCCTGCATCGATGGATTGCATCGGTGTAACGAAAAGGAGTAGTAAACAGGTGGTGAGAAGAGTATATAACTTTTTCATATATCTCCTAACTATATGAATGCATACTGCAAGCCATCAGAACTGCTAATTTTTTAGCAGTCTGGTGTCAGTTATACTTTAAATGAGTTACTCATTTTTCAACTTTGCCAATTCTTGTGCAAGTAGTTTAAGGGCAACTTGTGGGTTGGCTTGGCCTTTGGTTGCTTTCATAAGGAATCCGGTGAAGGCCTTATCTGCGTTGCGTTTTCCTGACTTGAAGTCGGCAACAGCGGCTTCGTTATCGGCAAAGACTTGGTGGATGATTGGAATCAAGACAGCTGGATCTGAGATTTGAACCATACCTGCTTTCTCCACGTATTCACGCGCGCCACCGCCATTTTTAGCCAGGTGGACAAAGACTTTCTTGGCAATCTTAGAAGAGATAGTGCCGTCTTCGATAATGGCAATCATTTCTACCAAGTTTTCTGGTGTCAATTTTATTTGTTCAAGTGTCTTGCCTTCGGCATTCAAGAACTGAGCAACTTCTCCTTGGAGCCAGTTAGAGACTTGCTTGGCATCACCACCGAGAGCCACAGCTTTTTCAAAGAAATCAGAAGTGACTTTGTTTGCGGTCAACTGGCTAGCATCATAGTCTGACAAGCCGAGGTCAGAGACGTAGCGAGCACGGCGTTCTTTTGGAAACTCTGGCAATTCAGTACGCATTTCCTCAATCCACTCGTCTGAGATTTCAAAGAGTGGTAGGTCTGGTTCTGGGAAGTAGCGGTAGTCTGCAG
>CAURTW010000100.1:0-4878 GCA_963527705.1 uncultured Streptococcus sp. | reverse complement strand
CATTCCGCCTCTTCTTGGAAGAAGAAGGATTGCAATCACGCGCAATTAAATAATTTCTCTCGTCGAAAATCAAATGTAAACTGCGTTATCTTCACCTTGCCGTACTCCAGTACTGCCTGCGGTTTGATGCCTTGTTTATTCTTTGATTTTCATAGAGAGAAACTTGAAAAGATCGGAGCAATCCGGTCTTTTTATGGAGGATAGTAAATGAATTTAAATCAATTAGATATTATCGTTTCAGATGTTCCCCAAGTCTGTGCTGACTTGGAGCGTATTTTGGATAAAAAGCCCGATTATGTTGATGACAGTTTTGCTCAGTTTACGATTGGCAGTCACTGTCTGATGTTGTCCCAAAATCATTTGATTCCTTTGGAAGATTTTCAGTCAGGAATCATTCTTCATATCGAGGTTGAGGATGTAGACCAGAATTACCAACGGTTGAAAGAACTTGGTATCCAGGTTTTAAACGGACCAACTGTAACCGATTGGGGAACAGAGTCCTTATTAGTTAAAGGGCCTGCTGGTCTAGTGATTGATTTTTATCGTATGAAATAAGTGGACGTTAACCTTAGCTATTTTTAAAACAGAAATTAAGAGTATGAATATTGAAAGATCGGAGCAATCCGGTCTTTTTAACATAAAGCAATTGCACATAAACAATTGACAGCGTTTTTCTAAAATCTTATAATAAAAATATAACAGTACAAAAATAAGATGCATATGAAAGGATGATTTCTATCTGTTAGAGAAGATTGTAAAATATGTCTCTTTGTTTTGATTTGTAAATTAGGCTTTTGTCCAATGGCCAAGCATATTACGGAATTAAGCTCTTCTTTGATTTGTAAGAATATGCAAGAGAAAATTCTTAAAAATCTAGCACTTTATGCTATTTCTGGATGCTATTAAGATATTTTAGATGTGGACTAGAGAAGGGTAAGCAAAAATATCTATCAAGAAAAACAAAAAGGTTGTAAAAAAACCTGAAGTTGTAAGCAATAATTGTAATATTTGTTAAGTTTATATAAAAATGGAGAGGGTGGCTAGTCTCTCTATTTTTCTAGGAGGGCATTATGAATAAAATATTTCACTATCTGGATAAGAAAACGAAGTTTTATACAATCATTGGTGCACTGGCAAATGGAGGTTTGGCTCTTGCTCAACCCTTAGTCGTATCACAAGCCTTGTCCTTAAATCAAGGAGAACTGACTTATTCTAAAATCATACAGTTTGCTGTTTTTGGCTTTACAGTATACTTCGTCTTGTATAGCTTAATGCTCTTTTGTAATCATACACATAATGTTTTTAGACGTGAAATTCAAATGAATATGAGGGCAGATTTATTTGACAAGCTGATGATAAATAAAGATTTTAACGAAGATGAAAAAATCACCATGCTCACACAAGATATGGAGTATTTGGGGGATAATTACTTAGAAAAATACGTTAATATCATTTGCTGGAGCTTTGTAGCATTACTAACAGCGATTTATATTATTTCGCAAAATTTGTTACTAGGTAGTATTTTTGTCTTTTTCACTATTTTACGTCCTATTCCTCAGTTCTTGATGAATAAAAGACTCAAACATACTGGTGATGACATGGCTCAAGGCAGAGTAGAAGTGCATAATCAAGTATCTGATAGTATCCGAGGAGCATATACTCTAATCATGAACCAAGCAATTTCTGAAAATCAGAACAGATTTTGGAAGATTAATAGACATTATCAACTAGCCATTCAAAAATTTTGCTTTACCCATAATATAATTTTCTTTTGCAACGGTTTCATGGTCTTTTTAAGCCAAGTTTTACCACTTGTTTTAGGTTTTTACTTTGCTATGGCTGGTCAGAAAGTGTCAGTGGCAAGTCTTGTTGCTATGTATATCGCAGCAGGTCAGCTAGTGAGCCCTATTCAGACTATTATGTATGATGCTGTAGATATACAAGGGGCAAAAACGACAGCAGATAAGATTTTTGGAGTATTAGAAATTGGAGATGTAAAACAGATAGATAAAAAAGATGCGCAAGAATTGCATGCTCTGCACATTAAAAATTTAAGTAAATCCTATGGTGACAGACAACTTTTTACTCATCTAAATTTGGATGTTCAAGTAGGTCAGAAAGTTTTAATCAAAGGACCGAGTGGTTGTGGTAAGTCAACCTTGTTTCGACTCATTACTGGAGAAGAAATAGCAGATGAGGGAGAAATTATCGGTGTGACAACTGTTAATGAATGTACATCAAGTTTTGTATCCAGTATAGGAATTATTAGCCAACATCCATTTCTCTTTAACGATACAGTGCGTTATAATTTGACCTTAGGACAAGAATTTTCTGAGGAAGAGTTGCTTGCTGTTTTGAAACAAGTCAAACTAGATTTTGAATTGACGGGTGGGATGGATTTTATTATCAAAAATAACGGGGAGAATATTTCTGGGGGACAAAGAGTAAGGATTGAATTGGCACGTTTTCTTCTTCGTAAAAAAAATCTGTTATTGGCTGATGAAGTGACCGCAACCCTAGACAAAGAAAACGCCTTCATGGTACATGAACTACTATTTTCTCTTCCTGTAATGATGTTAGAAATTGCCCATCATATTGATGATGAAAGTAGATATCAACAAGTTGTAGATTTAGGAAAATATTGATTCTGGCTTAAAAGTCAGTTTTATCAGAAAATAAAGTAAATATTTCAGCAAAAAAACACCCAGTATCAAGATTTTTCAATACATAATAATATGCGTTTTTCTGATTATATATACTTTTCCTAGCTTCACTCTTCTTTCTTATCACAAGATTGTAATAGTTTACATTTTTTATAACAAAAATCTCAAACTCTTACTTTTTTGCATCATATTATAAAATAAAAAGCATAAAAGAATAAAAGAGGTTTTGAAAATATCCGAAAAACAAATGAAAGTTTCGGGTTGGGTAGCGACCTTCATGTCTGTTATGATGTATGTGTCTTACTTCCCACAAATTATGAACAACCTGGCTGGTCAAAAAGGAAATTTCATCCAGCACTTGGTTGCTGCCATCAACTGTAGTCTCTGGGTTTACTACGGTCTTTTCAAGAAAGAAAGAGATATTCCCCTTGCTGCTGCCAATGCTCCAGGTATCGTTTTTGGCCTTGTGACGGCTATTACAGCTTTGATTTAAAAAGAAGACTGGTTTCAGTTTTGTTCGTTTATGAAAATAGATGCTTCATTAAAGTAATTTTTGAATGAGAGTTGAGGGAAAAAGTCCAGTGACAGCTAGCTTTACGAGAGTCTTTTATGTTCGTCTCTATCAAAGAAAAAAGTATATCGTTACTATTTTTATAAAATCTTCTCCCTACTTTATAATATGTGAAAAAGAGTTCAATTCGAACTCTTTTTTTGCTATAATGAGGGGAGAAAAATTAGACAGGAGATTGACATGTCAGAACCATTATTTTTACAATCAGTTATGCAAGAAAAAATTTGGGGTGGTACCAAGCTACGTGATGAGTTTGGCTACGACATCCCAAGTGAAAAAATCGGAGAATATTGGGCCATCTCAGCCCATCCAAATGGTGTCTCTAAAGTTGCCAATGGTCGCTACGAGGGAACAGATCTTGCTACTTTATATGCAGAGCACCGTGAATTGTTTGGCAATCGTCCAGAACCTGTATTTCCGCTTTTGACTAAGATTCTGGATGCTAACGACTGGCTCAGCGTTCAAGTTCACCCAGACGATGCTTATGGACTGGAGCATGAAGGCGAACTCGGAAAAACAGAGTGTTGGTATATCATCGTTGCGGATGAAGGTTCAGAAATTATCTATGGTCACAATGCTAAGTCAAAAGAAGAGCTCCGTCAGCAAATCGAGGACAAGAATTGGGATGCTTTGTTGACCAAAGTACCTGTTAAGGCTGGAGATTTCTTCTATGTACCAAGTGGCACCATGCATGCTATCGGTGCAGGTATCTTGATTCTTGAAACCCAACAATCTAGTGACACCACCTATCGCGTCTATGACTTTGACCGTAAGGATGATAATGGTAACTTGCGTGAACTTCACCTTGAAAAATCTATTGATGTATTAAACATTGGTGAGCCAGCAAATAGCCGTCCTGTAACTGTCAAAGCAGATGATTTGCGTTCCACTCTCCTTGTATCCAATGATTTCTTTGCAGTTTACAAGTGGGAAATTACTGGAAAAGTTGACTTCGAAAAGACAGCTGACTACAGCTTGTTGAGTGTCTTGGCTGGTCAAGGTCAACTGACTGTTGACGGAAAAAACTATCCAATCCAAAAAGGCAGCCACTTTATCTTACCAAGTGATGTTGAAACTTGGACTCTGGAAGGGCAAGGTTTGGAATTGATTGTTAGTCATCCATAAAAAAGAAAGGGCCTGAGTTTACTACTCAAGTCCTTTTTAATTACATAAATTGGGCGATGAAGACCACGATGATGATGATTGGAATGATGAAACGAAGAAGGAAGAGCCAGACTTGGAACAGTCCCTGTTTCCATGCTGTTTCATCGAGATGGAGTTCCTCCATTGCAAGAGCCTTTTTAAAGATATAGCCTGTAAAAAGTGAAAGGCAGAGAGCTCCAAATGGCATGAGAAGATTGGAAACCAAGAAATCCATAGCGTCAAAGAAAGTCTTTCCAAAAATGTGAACATCTGCCATAACACCATAAGACAGGGCTGAAGGAATGCCAAAGACAAAGGTCAAGATTCCTAAAATCACACTCCACTTGGTACGCTGACTGTTGTCCTGATTGGTGATATTGCCTACATTGATTTCCAGCATCACGACAGAAGAAGTGACCGTCGCAAAGAGGAAGAGCAAGAGGAAGAGGATGTAGAAAATGGTTCCAAAAGGCATCTTGTCAAAGAGTTGAGGCAAGACGA
>CAURTW010000099.1:0-4913 GCA_963527705.1 uncultured Streptococcus sp. | reverse complement strand
TTGGAATTGCTATCCTTTCAACTTCTGAAGGTTTGCTTACTGATAAAGAAGCACGCCAAAAGAATGTTGGTGGTGAGGTTATCGCTTACGTTTGGTAATATTTAGCTCCCAATTTCTTTGTGACTCTTCGTTATCGTCTCTTGCCTAACCCAAAGTTATGCCTGCGAGACGATGCCTAGATTCACTTTGAAATTGAAACCTAAATGTTCCTTTAAATCGAGAAATCGATTTAGCCCCCGTGAAAACTGGCCGTTCTGGCCTGACAATCTAACAGGAGAAAATAAACATGTCACGTATTGGTAATAAAGTTATCGTGTTGCCTGCTGGTGTTGAACTCACTAACAATGACAACGTTGTAACTGTAAAAGGACCTAAAGGAGAACTTACTCGTGAGTTCTCAAAAGATATTGAAATTCGTGTGGAAGGTACTGAAGTAACTCTTCACCGTCCAAACGATTCAAAAGAAATGAAAACAATCCACGGAACTACTCGTGCCCTTTTGAACAACATGGTTGTTGGTGTATCAGAAGGATTCAAGAAAGAACTTGAAATGCGCGGGGTTGGTTACCGTGCACAACTTCAAGGATCTAAACTTGTTTTGGCTGTTGGTAAATCTCATCCAGACGAAGTTGAAGCTCCAGAAGGAATTACTTTTGAACTTCCAAACCCAACAACAATCGTTGTTAGCGGAATTTCAAAAGAAGTAGTTGGTCAAACAGCTGCTTACGTACGTAGCCTTCGTTCACCAGAACCATATAAAGGTAAAGGTATCCGTTACGTTGGTGAATTCGTTCGCCGTAAAGAAGGTAAAACAGGTAAATAATGTTGAGTGGTTGATTTTTAACCACCAACCTATTTTCCAACTTAGTGCATAGCACACGATTTAAAACTAAAGAGGTGAAAACTGTGATTTCTAAACCAGATAAAAACAAACTCCGCCAAAAACGCCACCGTCGCGTTCGCGGAAAACTCTCTGGAACTGCTGATCGCCCACGTTTGAACGTATTTCGTTCTAATACAGGCATCTACGCTCAAGTGATTGATGACGTAGCGGGTGTAACGCTCGCAAGTGCTTCAACTCTTGACAAAGAAGTTTCAAAAGGAACTAAAACTGAACAAGCCGTTGCTGTCGGTAAACTCGTTGCAGAACGTGCAAACGCTAAAGGTATTTCAGAAGTGGTGTTCGACCGCGGTGGATATCTATATCACGGACGTGTGAAAGCTTTGGCTGATGCAGCTCGTGAAAACGGATTGAAATTCTAATAGGAGGACACTAGAAAATGGCATTTAAAGACAATGCAGTTGAATTAGAAGAACGCGTAGTTGCTGTCAACCGTGTTACGAAAGTTGTTAAAGGTGGACGTCGTCTTCGTTTCGCAGCTCTTGTTGTTGTTGGTGACCACAACGGTCGCGTAGGATTTGGTACTGGTAAAGCTCAAGAAGTTCCAGAAGCAATCCGCAAAGCAGTAGAAGATGCTAAGAAAAACTTGATTGAAGTTCCTATGGTTGGAACAACAATCCCACACGAAGTTCTTTCAGAATTCGGTGGAGCTAAAGTATTGTTGAAACCTGCTGTAGAAGGTTCTGGAGTTGCCGCTGGTGGTGCAGTTCGTGCCGTTGTGGAATTGGCAGGTGTGGCAGATATTACATCTAAATCACTTGGTTCTAACACTCCAATCAACATTGTTCGTGCAACTGTTGAAGGTTTGAAACAATTGAAACGCGCTGAAGAAGTTGCTGCCCTTCGTGGTATCTCAGTTTCTGATTTGGCATAAGAAAGGGGATAAAATGGCTCAAATTAAAATTACTTTGACTAAGTCTCCAATCGGACGCATTCCATCACAACGTAAAACTGTTGTAGCACTTGGACTTGGCAAATTGAACAGCTCTGTTATCAAAGAAGATAACGCTGCTATCCGTGGTATGATCACTGCAGTATCTCACTTGGTAACAGTTGAAGAAGTAAACTAATGAATTTTTAGGGGATGTGGCAATACTCATCCCCTAAAACTAGGTATAGTCATCTAAGATGACCATGTATAGGCGAGTTGATAAGGGAGACAACCTTTTCTCTCTTATCGGCGCTAGCATTTTACAAAAGAGGAGAAAATAATAATGAAACTTCATGAATTGAAACCTGCAGAAGGTTCTCGTAAAGTACGTAACCGTGTTGGTCGTGGTACTTCATCAGGTAACGGTAAAACATCTGGTCGCGGTCAAAAAGGTCAAAAAGCTCGTAGCGGTGGCGGAGTTCGCCTTGGTTTTGAAGGTGGACAAACTCCATTGTTCCGTCGTCTTCCAAAACGTGGATTCACTAACATCAACGCTAAAGAATACGCAATTGTAAACCTTGACCAATTGAACGTCTTTGAAGATGGTGCTGAAGTTACTCCAGTTGTTCTTATCGAAGCAGGAATTGTTAAAGCTGAAAAATCAGGTATTAAAATTCTTGGTAACGGTGAGTTGACTAAGAAATTGACTGTGAAAGCAGCTAAATTCTCTAAATCAGCTGAAGAAGCTATCACTGCTAAAGGTGGTTCAGTGGAAGTCATCTAAGCGAGGTGACCTATGTTTTTCAAACTATTAAAAGACGCATTTAAAATCAAACAGGTACGGTCTAAGATTCTATTCACGATTTTTATCATCTTAGTTTTCCGTATCGGTACAACCATAACGGTTCCAGGGATTAATGCCAAAGCTTTGAGCAACTTGAATGATTTGCCATTCTTGAATATGCTGAGCTTGGTTTCTGGTAACGCCATGCGCAACTTCTCAGTCTTTGCTCTGGGAGTCAGTCCATACATCACAGCATCTATCGTTGTTCAGTTGCTGCAAATGGACTTGCTTCCAAAGTTTGTAGAGTGGGGAAAGCAAGGTGAGGTAGGACGCAGAAAGCTGAATCAAGCGACTCGTTATATCGCCCTGGTTTTGGCCTTTGTGCAGGCAATTGGGATTACCGCTGGTTTTGGTGCTCTCTCAAGAGTAAATCTTATAACAAACCCGAATGTGCAGACCTATGTTTTGATTTACATTTTTCTAGCAACTGGTTCTATGATTGTGACTTGGCTGGGAGAGCAGATTACGGATAAGGGTTACGGTAACGGTGTTTCCATGATTATCTTTGCCGGTATCGTCTCAGCTATCCCTGATATGATTAAAGGTATCTATGAAGATTACTTTGTCAATATCCCTAGTGATCGTTTGACTTCATCCTTCATTTTTGTAGGGATTCTGATTGTGGCAGTCCTGCTTATCATTTACTTTACAACCTTTGTACAGCAGGCTGAATATAAAATTCCAATTCAGTATACGAAAGTAGCTAAGGGTGCACCTTCTAGCTCCTATCTTCCGCTGAAAGTCAATCCAGCTGGAGTTATTCCTGTAATCTTCGCTAGCTCTATTACAGCTGCACCGGCAGCGATTTTCCAAGTTGCCAGTGCCATGGGTTATGATGCAGATTGGATTAAGACAGCTCAGTCACTTTTGGCAACAACGACCATTAGTGGTATGTTCATGTACGCCTTCCTGATTGTCCTCTTTACATTCTTCTATACTTTTGTACAGATTAATCCAGAGAAGACAGCAGAGAATCTGCAAAAGAGCGGAGCTTACATCCCAGGTGTTCGTCCTGGTAAAGGAACAGAAGACTACATGTCTAAACTGCTGCGCCGTTTGGCAACAGTTGGCGCTCTCTTCCTAGGTGTCATTTCCATTCTGCCTATTGTAGCTAAAGATGTATTTGGATTGACAGATGCCGTTGCTCTTGGAGGAACCAGTCTCTTGATCATCATTTCAACTGGTATTGAGGGGATGAAGCAGCTAGAGGGCTACCTGCTGAAGAGAAAGTATGTCGGCTTTATGGATACTTCAGAGTAAGGGAATTTTTGAATTGCTTTTCTAATGAGAAGCCTGTTCAGATAACCTTTCTTGAACCGAAAATAAACAAAATAAAAGGGGACAGAGTAGACTCACCCCCTTCTATTTTGTTTTTAAACGAGTTTATTAATCGGTTTAATAGATTGCTTTAAAAACAAAAAAGGAGACCAATCATGAATCTTTTGATTATGGGCTTACCAGGTGCTGGTAAAGGAACTCAAGCTGCTAAAATCGTTGAGCGCTTCAATGTTGCACATATTTCAACTGGAGATATGTTCCGTGCGGCGATTGCTAACCAAACAGAGATGGGCGTCTTAGCCAAGTCCTATATTGACAAGGGCGAGTTGGTGCCAGACCAAGTGACAAACGGTATTGTCAAAGAGCGTTTGAGTCAAGACGATATTAAGCAAACAGGCTTCCTCTTGGATGGCTATCCACGCACGATTGAGCAAGCAAATGCCTTGGACAAAACATTGGCTGAACTTGGTATCGAACTTGAAGGTGTAATCAATATCGAAGTGAACCCAGACTGTCTCTTGGAGCGTTTGAGCGGTCGGATTATCCATCGTCAAACAGGCGAAACCTTCCACAAGGTCTTCAATCCGCCAGCAGACTATAAGGAAGAGGATTATTACCAGCGCGAAGATGACAAGCCTGAGACGGTTAAACGTCGTTTGGATGTCAATATCGCTCAGGGTCAGCCAATCATTGATCACTATCGCAGCAAAGGTTTGGTCCATGATATTCAAGGAAATCAAGATATTGATGATGTCTTCTCAGACATTGAAAAAGTGCTGACAAATTTGAAATAAAAGCGTTTTTCCTGCTTGCAATATTTGACAAGTAGTGATACAATGAATTAGTCTGACTTATAATTGTTACCTCTGTGCTCAGAGGGATCAAATCGAAATTTATGGAGGTACTTTTGCGTGGCAAAAGACGATGTGATTGAGGTTGAAGGCAAGGTAGTTGATACAATGCCTAATGCAATGTTTACGGTTGAACTTGAAAATGGACATCAGATTTTAGCAACAGTT
>CAURTW010000098.1:0-5023 GCA_963527705.1 uncultured Streptococcus sp. | reverse complement strand
ACATCATACAAATTCATTATGCAAGAACCTCCTCGATTTTAGAGATAGCTGCTTGAGTAACAAGAAGTTTGTCACTATTTGCGATGTCAAGAACACTTGCAGTTGTAGCAGTCGCAACTTTCACGTTTGGAAGGTTACGAGCTGAGAGAGCTGCGAATTCGTTTCCTTCTTCAAGAATAACAAGGACTTTAGAATCGATGCTCAAAGCTGCAAGAACTTTTGCAAATTCAGCAGTTTTTGGAGCTGTAAATTCAAGAGAATCAACGGCTACAAATTTATTTTCAGCAACTTTTTCTGAGTAAACAGATTTAAGTGCAAGGCGACGAACTTTTTGAGGAAGTTTGTACGCATAGCTACGTGGAGTTGGTCCGAAGACGATTCCACCACCACGCCATTGTGGAGAGCGGATAGAACCTTGACGAGCACGTCCAGTTCCTTTTTGACGCCATGGTTTGCGTCCGCCGCCTGATACTGCAGAACGGTTTTTAACAGCGTGTGTTCCTTGACGAAGGCTAGCGCGTTGGCTGATGATAACATCAAAGACAACTGATTCATTTGGTTCAATACCAAAGACCGCATCGTTCAGAACTACTTCACCAGCTTCTTTACCAGTTTGGTCAAATAATGTTACGTTTGCCATTGTGACTGATTTCCCCTTTCTTTATTATTTACCAGCTTTAACTGCTGATTTGATAGTGATAAGAGATTTCTTAGCACCTGGTACGTTACCTTTGATAAGGATAACGTTCTTTTCTGGAACAACTTGTACAACTTCAAGGTTTTGAATTGTTACGCGGTCGCCACCCATGCGTCCTGCAAGGTTTTTACCTTTGAATACGCGGTTAGGTGCAACAGGTCCCATAGAACCTGGACGACGGTGGTAACGAGAACCGTGAGCCATTGGTCCACGTGATTGTCCGTGGCGTTTGATGACACCTTGGAAACCTTTACCTTTAGAAGTACCAGTTACGTCAACAACGTCTCCAGCTGCGAATGTTTCAACTGTAATTTCAGCACCAACTTCCAAGCCTTCAACGTTTTTGAATTCACGAATGAAGCGCTTAGGAGCCGTGTTAGCTTTCGCTACATGTCCTTTAGCAGGTTTGTTGCTCAATACTTCGCGTTTGTCATCGAAACCAACTTGGATAGCGTTGTATCCGTCTGTTTCAACAGTTTTAACTTGAAGAACAACGTTTGGAGTTGCTTCAATAACTGTTACAGGGATCAATTCGCCAGCTTCAGTGAAGATTTGAGTCATTCCCACTTTTTTCCCTAAGATTCCTTTTGTCATGAGAAAATAGTTCCTTTTCTATATTTTTTATTCAAAAAGTTTTTAACGAGCGTTTTTTATGCTCAAGGTATCAAGCTTTAGATTAAAGTTTGATTTCTACGTTTACACCACTTGGAAGATCCAATTTCATCAAAGCATCAACTGTTTTTTGAGTTGGGTTAACGATATCGATCAAACGTTTGTGTGTACGCATTTCAAATTGTTCGCGAGAGTCTTTGTATTTGTGAGTCGCACGAATAATTGTGTAGAGGCTACGCTCAGTTGGAAGTGGGATTGGACCCGCAACTTGTGCACCTGTACGAGTAGCTGATTCTACGATTTTTGCAGCCGCTGTGTCAAGCGTACGGTGTTCGTAAGCTTTCAAACGGATACGGATTTTTTTGTTTGCCATCTTTTTCTCCTTTTCGTCTATTTAAGATAATAGGCTAGCTCCACAAGAAAACCGACAGGTGATTGCGTGGCAATGCAACCGAGCGTGTCGCAACCTCTTGCATCAAAGCTACACACTGTATTTTTACAGCACCATAGTATCTTAACACAAAGAACCAGTCATTGCAAGGGATTTTAGTAATTTTTTAAAGATTTTTAGGATAATTTTTTATGAAAGAGTTTTCTAAACAATTTATAAGTCTTGTAAATCATTATAGAGAAGAAAATTTAGACTTTTAACCTATTTATTCGAGTTTGTATTCAGAAAATACAAAATCCCACTGACGCACATCAGTGAGATAAAAAATGAAAATTTACTCTTGGCTACTTTTTTTATAACAAGGGCTGTCCTTCTCGATGAGAAAGCCATTGCCTGACTGGCAGATGATAAGGTCGGCAGTTGCTAGATAGGGCTGATAAAAGCGGCTATATTGCTCTCGTCGAGCCAGATGCGTCTGCTCTATCCAATCTGGCCTGCGCTCTCGCACAGCCACATCTCTTGCCAAGCGGCGCTCTAACTCGGTCTGATCGTCCGTGTAAAAGCAAATCGACAAATCAAACAAACTTTCAGGCAAAAAGGCAGCCGACATGCCTTCTACTATTAAAATCGGCTTTCGGGCTGATAAGCGCAAGCTAGGTGACCAAGCCGTACCAATGGTCAGAATATCCAGACCGGACCGCAAAGCACAAATATCTCGTTCCAGACTCCCGAGCTCATGAACAGCTGGGATACAGGCTGTGACTTTTTGATGAGGAAAATCTTTGGAACTAAGCAAATCGCGATACTCTCCAGTAATTACATAAGGATCTGTTTCCAGCAGATTGGCTCGTTCCTCACCCAAGGCTAGCTGGAGTTTTCGAGCAAAAGTCGACTTCCCCGAAGCACCATGACCATAAATACGCAGAGTATGGTGTTGGTCGTCCGACAGATAAGCTGTCAATCTTTTCAGCAATTTCTCTTCATCAGACATAGCTTCCCCTTTCAAATAGAGCTTCTTAGAAATTTCGGCTGGATTTATTGTAGCCGTAGCGCTCAATAAAGTCTTCACGGAATTCCAGCAAGTTGTCATCCATGATGGCTTGGCGGACTTTCTTCATAAGGTTCACCAAGAAGTAGAGGTTGTGATAGCTGGTCAGACGGATTCCAAAGGTTTCGTCCGCTTTGAGCAAGTGGCGGATATAGGCCCGCGTGTAGTTGCTACAAGTGTAGCAGTCGCAGTCATGGTCCAGCGGCGTGAAATCTTCCTCAAACTGAGCATTTTTAACCACCAGACGTCCTTCGCTGGTCATACAGGTACCGTTTCGGGCAATCCGGGTCGGCAAGACACAGTCAAACATATCTACCCCACGGATAACCCCATCAATCAAGCTATCTGGCGCTCCAACTCCCATGAGATAACGAGGTTTGTTTTCAGGAAGAAGTTGGGTTGTGAAGTCCAAGACTGCATTCATCTCTTCGTGAGACTCACCAACTGCCAGTCCTCCGATTGAATAGCCTGGGAAATCCATGCTGACCAAGTCTTGAGCAGATTGGCGGCGCAAATCTTCAAAGCCAGCACCCTGAACAATCCCAAAGAGACCTTGGTCGTGTGGACGGCTGTGAGCCTTGAGTCCACGCTCTGCCCAACGGCTGGTTCGCTCAATGGACTTCTTGACATAGTCATACGGCTGGTAGAACTGCGGGCATTCATCAAAGGACATCACAATGTCACTGCCCAGATTGTTCTGGATGGAGATGGCCTTTTCTGGTGACAGGAACATTTTGGAACCATTGAGGTGGTTCTTGAAAGTTACTCCTTCTTCTGTGATATTGCGGCTGTCAGCTAGAGAATAAACCTGGAAACCGCCGCTATCGGTCAGAATAGGCTGGTCCCAGTTCATGAACTTGTGCAGGCCACCTGCACGGGCAATCAGCTCATCGCCCGGCCGCAGCCAGAGGTGGTAGGTATTGGACAAGATGATACCAGAACCCATTTGCTTGAGCTCTTCTGGTGACTGGGTCTTGACCGTCGCTTGGGTACCAACCGGCATAAACATAGGTGTCGGAAAAGTCCCGTGAGGCGTGATAATCTCCCCCAAACGAGCACCTGTGTGCTTTTCTTTTTTGATCAAACGATATTGAATCGGTGATGTTGACATGTTTCCTCCTGCTGGGAAAAACAGTCCCAGCGATTTTTCTTCTATATAATGAGCAGCAAGGGCTCACAAGATACCGTATGATTTTACCAAAAAAACTTCTATCTGTCACGGGGTATGATATAATGTAACAGACAAATCCAAATGGAGGAATTATGAATCTAAGTCACATCAGAGCTCAGGCTCGTACCGTCCGCAGCCAAACGAGAGGGATTTTTCTTTTGTTTGCGGCCCCAACTCTTGTCAGCATCCTCAGCATCTTACTTTCCCTTAATGACAATCTAAGAGATTCCATTCCCAGCCTAACTTTTAGCCAGTCCATCTATCTTCTCATTAGCAAAAATCTTTTCCCGACAACCATCCAGTTTATCTTGACCTTGCTACTGCTTTCTGCCAGCTACACCATGATAAAGGTCCTTCGTAAGACAAAGGATGATGTCAACTTTTCAGATATAGGATATCTTTTTACGAGCAAGACTTTCACACCTGTCTTCAAGACGGTTTTACTCAAGCAGCTGCTGATTTTTCTTTGGAATATTCCTATGTTCTGCGGGAGTCTTCTAGCAATCTTTAATGCTTATAAAATCCTCTCTATTTCGGAAAAAATTCCTGCCCATACAGTGGTGTCGGTTCAAAGTGCTGCAGGCCAGCAGATTCTTCAATACACCCCTGGTATGTTACTGGGAACCCTCTTGATATTCACTGGCTTAGGTATTGCCATCCCTCAGTACTATGCCTATGCTCAAGCAGAGTTCATCCTCTATGACCAGCTTGAGGCTGGGAGTTACCAGGGAGCTTTCTATGCTATCCGTCAAAGCCGGAAGCTAATGAAAGGCTATAAAGGAAAGCTTTTTATGCTTAATCTGAGCTTCATCGGCTGGAATTTATTGGCCAGATTAACTTACGGCTTGCTGAATTTTATAGTTCTCCCTTATACAGCGACCGCTTACATTCTCTTTTACGAGGAATTGAAAAAAGAAGAAGCAATCTCACATGAAAACAACCCACAGGCACAGGACTCCTTGTCCTAAGCTTGTGAGTTGTTTTTTTATTTGCTATTATAGACTGTCTTGTCCAGGGCAGAGCAGATTTTGTCAAAGGCTGCCTCTAGTGAATCCTCATCTGTGAAAAAGGCTTCCTCTTCCCAGCCTAAGAAGTCTCGGTCTT
>CAURTW010000097.1:0-5054 GCA_963527705.1 uncultured Streptococcus sp. | reverse complement strand
GGTTAATTATATCACAACCAAAAAAAGAGTCAAGAAAAAACGTGAAAACTAGTTTTATCCTTGAACTCTTCTATAATTATGATCTATTGAAATTCCTTGACATCTCCATCATAAGTCGCCCAGTCTTTACTGAAAAAGCGCTCATTCAGATGGTAAGTCGGAGCTGGTGTGGGATTGGATAGGAAAGGATCAACGGCCTTATCAAATGCCAACCAACCTAACCAACCAATATGAATTGTATCTTTTACAAAATAAGGTTCAGCGCCATTTTTTGAAAAATCTGCTATATTGGTAAAACCTTGACTTTCTAACTGGTAACGAATCTTTTCAACTGCATGTTGATACATATCTTGATTTAATCCTGTATAATCCATCCATTTTTTATTAACCGGTTGAATCACAAACAATACATTCACTTTTGAATCCGCAAATTGATTTAAAACTAATTGCAAGTCATTATATTCAGATGATTTTAGAAAATTATAATTTTTCTGATAATCCTTCCACTTTTTTAAATCTTTCTTTACTTGCGTATCATAGAAATGATTTTCCATCCCCATATCATTATTCGTGGTATTTGCTTCAGCATCTTTTACAGCAATTTCTCTCAATGCATCGTAGGAAAATTTATCTGGTAAGTCTTTTAAATACTTCTCCACACGATCTCTATATTTTTCTCCATCATTCACTGACAATTGTCCAAATAGAAATGATTGTTTTTGGTTGAATCGTGCCAATGTATCTATAAGTGTCTGATCTATTTCTGAAAGTTGCTCACTCTCGGTTATTTTTTTGACTATATCTCCCAATACTACATTAGGATACTTTTTCATTAAACGTGTAGCAGCGTAACGACTTGACACATCTCCGGATTGATTTTCCAAAAAAGCACCCAATTGATCCGTGTTAAAATACCTACGAAAAACCTCAGATTCATACTCTGTTTCTGTGAACCACTGAGGAGAAATAACAAAGACAGCTTGTTTATTTTCTATCTCTGGCAATATTTGCTGCATGCCAAAGTACTGATTTAAAGAAGCTGCTCCTGCTTGTCCTAAAAAATAGGGCCTATACGAACGATTGTATTTCTCCGCTAAAACAGCTGGATGCATACTATCAAATCGAATCCACTCACTAGAACCAAAAAAGGGAATGAATCGTAGACTTGGGTCCGAAAGAGCTCTCACTTTCTGAAATCTTTCTCTAAAACTTTGTGTACTAATCGCTGCTGCATATCGTTTTTCTTCTAACAAATTATGACTTTGATTACCAGGATAGAAATAAATCAATGATAAGACAAGAAAACTAGCAAGAAACAGAGGCCCAAAGATTAACCATAAGCGTTTAAGCATTTTGTAGCTCCACAATACCAGCTATGATTTTATTAGCTGTATTCCAGTCGTCGCGACCAAACTCTGTAACAGGAACACGAATGTCAAAACGGTTTTCAATCTCCACAATCAATTCAACCGTTCCCATACTATCCAAGACACCTGCATCAAAAAGATCTTCATCCATCATGTCAGAAACATCTTCCATAAACAACTCATCAATAATTTCAATAACTTCTGATTTGATATCCATTTTTTATATCCTTTTATTTTTTAAACCATAAATCATTCAAAAATCCAGAAAAGATTAAGAATGAAACCATCACGACATGGAAGGTGACAACCATGCCAAGCAACTGAATCCAGCGATTCTCAGGTAAAGCAGGCTTCCCTGCTTTTTTCCGTCCCTTATTGAGTGTTTTTTTCTTACGAACCCAAGCGTCATTGATGACCAGTCCAATCCCATGAAAGAGTCCATAGGCGATGTAGTACCAGGTCACACCATGCCAAAATCCCATAATCAGCATATTTACAATGTAAGCCACGCTTGAGGTTACATTGCGATTTTTAAAGATCTTCTTTCTGGTCAATACCATGACCATTCGCATAAAGACAAAGTCACGGAACCAGAAAGAAAGACTCATGTGCCAACGATTCCAAAATTCCTTTAAATCCCTTGATAAAAAGGGCTTGTTAAAGTTGATGGGACTACGGATTCCCATTAAATTTGAAATGGCCAAGGCAAACATAGAGTAACCTGCAAAATCAAAGAAGAGCTCCAGACCAAAGGTATACATAACCGCTAAAGCATAGGGGTTAAAGAAGCCACCTGACTGCAGAGCTAGATTCTTCAGAGGAGGTAGTAAAGTTTCTCCTAAAACATGAGCTAGGATAAACTTGTACAAAAATCCCCACATGATATAGCGAACAGATTCATCCAGCATATCCATCAACTCATCTCGCTCAGGAATGGTCTGATAATTTTCATTAAAACGCTTAAAGCGATCGATTGGACCACTTGAAAAAGTCGGCATGAAGAGAAGGAAACGGAGGAATTCCCAGAGGGTAAAATCCTTAATCACTCCATCTCTCAGCTCAATGATAATCCCAACCGAACGAAAGGTCAGGTAAGAAATTCCCAAAAATCCAAGCAAAGACTGCGTTCCATTGATAGCCGGCTGCACCTTGACAAAGATAATCGGAAGGAGGGACAGAAAACTAACTAGGTAGAAGACCCACTTGCCATCCTTACTTTTTCGATAATGCTTGTAGAAAAGCAGGAGCAATGTTTCCCAGCACAGATAAATACCCAAAGCAACCAACTGATTAGTCTTCCCACCTACCAACATGGTGACGATAAAGAAGAGACTAACCAATACCTCGTACCAGGCAAAGCGTTTCTTGAAAAAGAGGCCGATAAAGATGGGCAAGGTTGCAGCAATCACATAGACAAAATACTGAGGATTCCCATATGGCTCTAAATGAGGAAGCTGTTGAAAGAACTCCATCATCTCTTGTTCACCTCGTTAATCAATCCTTTGATGTCAATTTTTCCATTTGGAGTCAGTGGCAGACTGTCTCGATAAAGGAATTTAGACGGCATCATGTAGGACATCATGATATCTGCTAGGTCTTCCTTAATAGCCTTGGTAATATCGATATCACGCTCAAACTGCTCGCGGACACCGTCCTTTAGGATGACATAGGCCAGTAGATTTTGCACCTTGTGGTCCTTGTTATAACGCGGGACAGCAACTGCTGACTCAATAAAGCGAGACTTATTGAGGTTTTGAGAGACATCTTCTAACTCAATGCGGTAACCGTTGAACTTAATCTGGAAGTCCATGCGTCCGCCGTAGAGAAGCAAGCCTTCATCTGTCATAGTTCCCACATCTCCTGTATGGTAGGCTGGTAGACCTTCAAACTCAAAAAAGGCTTCGGCCGTTTTTTCAGGATTGTTCATATAACCTTTTGAAACAGCTGGTCCTGAGACAATGATTTCTCCCTGTTCGCCATTTGGCAATTTATTGCCGTCCTCATCAATAATAAAGGTTGGAGAATCAGCCTTGGTATAGCCGATTGGTAGGCGTTTGAGAGTCGCCAACATCTCGTCTGTCACAGCAACAGCTGACAGGGCTACTGTCGCTTCTGTTGGGCCGTAGGCATTGATAATACGGGCATTTGGGAATCGATCGCGCAGTTTTTGAGCTGTTTTGACCGTCAACTCTTCGCCATCAAAGTAGAAATGCGTAATTCCAGGCATTTTCTCACTATTAAAGTCTTCTGACAACATGGCCATATCTGCAAAGGACGGTGTTGAGGTCCAGATAGCGATTGGCAAGGAAAAAATTGTCGCAAAGAGTTTTTTGAAATCCTGAGTAATGGCAGATGGAAGAGCGAAAAGCGTACCACCCAGTGCTAAGGTTGGCGCCCAGTACATGACAGATAGGTCAAAAGAATAAGGTGGCTGAGCCAGCATTTGCGGACGACTTGGCGTCGCAAATTCCTTATCTGTAATCATCCAGTTGGTAAAGCTGAGGAGATTGTCATGAGAAATCTGCACTCCCTTTGGCTTACCAGTTGTACCAGAAGTAAAGATAATATAGTAGTTATCATCGCCCTTGACTGGATGCGTTATTTCATAGTTATTCCCTTGAGCAAAGGCTTCTTGAACCTGAGCTAGAGTCATCATCGGTGTAGAAGCCTGCTCCAATGGAAATTCTGAAATGGCAATAATCAAACTTGGCTCCGCTACTTCTAATATAGCCGAAACTCGCTCCAAGGCCGAATGGCTATCAATTGGAATGTAGGCATGACCCGACTTAGTCAGCGCTACAAAAGTTGCCAACATTTCATATTCTTGGCCACCAAAAACAACCACAGGAGACTTCTCAGGTAAATCTAGTTGGTCAATGGCTGCAGCCAAACTATCCGAATCAGCTTTCAAATCTCCATAAGTGTGTTCCTGCCCCAAAACATTGTAAACAGGATAGCTAGGCTGGGTCTGAGCAAAATGCTCAATGGTTTCAATCATATCTACTATTGGTTTATTTGACATAATAAGGATTCTCCTTCAAGTTAAAATTCATTATAGATAAAGCTTCCTTGACCCTGACCAAGATAGCTAAAAAAGTAAAGTAGCCCTAGAAAGATAATAAAATACAAGGCTGTCCGACCAAAAAAGAGGTACAATTCTTTTCTCTGTTTCATCAAGAAAAACCATTCATTTCTGTAATTTTTCGCTAAAATAAAATCAATTTCTTACTAATTTATTTTTCTGCTATTATACCACTTTATAGACTAGTTTTTCAATTGTTTACCCGTCTATTTTCACTACGTTTCACTAACATTAATTTGTTCCATATGATTCTTTCTAATGATAGCTTGAATGCTTTTCAGTATAAATTATATGGGGCTACAATAAAGTAGGCTCCATACTACCTATAGAGGATGTCTCCACTATAAATATTATAGAGCCTTATCTTATGTCTCACTTTATCGGTGCAGTTCCCTTTATCTAGAGTTTTTTATAGTATGTAATCCTAAAATTCACTATAGATAAATTCTTGAATGTTCGAAAAATCGGTCACAAAACAATAAATCACGATGCTTAAGATAACCGTATAGAAAAATAACGTCCACAAGATTAAACGGTGTGTGTTAGTTATCTTGGTTTGCAAATTTGTAAAGTTCTTTTTCAACTTCCATCCATCCTTTCACTCC
>CAURTW010000096.1:0-5091 GCA_963527705.1 uncultured Streptococcus sp. | reverse complement strand
AAGAAGACCGTGACCGCTATATCGACTACCTCAAGGCAGGTAAGTCTGACTATCCACTTAATGTCATGAGAAAAGCTGGTGTTGATATGGAGAAGGAAGACTATCTCAACGCTGCCTTTGCAGTCTTTGAACGTCGTTTGAATGAGTTTGAAGCCCTTGTTGAAAAATTGGGATTGGCATAAGATGGTTGAATCGTATAGTAAAAATGCTAACCATAACATGCGTCGTCCTGTCGTCAAGGAAGAAATTGTAGACTTGATGCGTCAGCGCCAAAAGCAAGTCACAGGATCTTTGAAAGAATTGGAAGACTTTGCCCGCAAGGAAAATATTCCCATTATTCCCCATGAAACGGTAGCTTATTTCCGTTTTCTCATGGAAACAATGCAGCCTAAAAATATTCTGGAAATTGGGACGGCTATCGGTTTTTCAGCCCTCTTGATGGCAGAACATGCGCCAAAGGCCAAGATTACAACCATTGACCGCAATCCAGAGATGATTGGATTTGCCAAGGAAAATTTCGCCCAGTTTGACAGTCGCAAGCAAATTACGCTCTTAGAAGGAGATGCGGTAGATGTCTTATCTACCTTGACAGAGTCCTATGATTTTGTCTTTATGGATTCAGCCAAGTCTAAATATATCGTCTTTCTGCCAGAAATCCTCAAACATTTGGACGTTGGAGGTGTGGTTGTCTTGGATGATATTTTCCAAGGTGGTGATGTTGCTAAGGATATTATGGAAGTCCGTCGTGGTCAGCGAACTATTTACAGAGGACTTCAAAGACTATTTGATGCAACCTTAGACAATCCAGGACTCACCGCAACACTAGTACCTCTGGGAGATGGCATTCTCATGCTTCGTAAAAATGTAGCAGATGTTCAATTGCCTGACAGCGAATGATTTTCAGAAAAATTTAAGAAAATATAGTAAAATAGATAGGGTAACACTTATCTCAAAGGAGTAGACATGAAGAAAAAACTATTGGCAGGTGCCATTACACTATTATCAGTAGCAACTTTAGCAGCTTGTTCGAAAGGTTCAGAAGGGGCAGATCTTATCAGCATGAAAGGGGATGTCATCACAGAACATCAATTTTATGAGCAAGTGAAAAGCAATCCTTCAGCTCAACAAGTATTGTTGAACATGACCATCCAAAAAGTATTTGAGAAGCAATATGGCTCAGAAGTAGATGACAAAGAAGTCAACGATACTATTGCCGAAGAAGAGAAACAATATGGTGAGAACTACCAACGTGTCTTATCGCAAGCAGGAATGACTCTTGAAACACGTAAAGCTCAAATTCGTACAAGTAAATTGGTTGAGTTGGCAGTTAAGAAAGCAGCAGAAGCTGAATTGACAGATGATGCTTACAAGAAGGCCTTTGACGAATACACTCCTGATGTGACTGCTCAAATTATCCGTTTGGACAATGAAGACAAAGCTAAAGAAATTCTTGAAAAAGCTAAAGCTAGTGATGCAGACTTTGCTCAATTAGCCAAAGATAATTCAACAGATGAGAAAACTAAAGCGAATGGTGGAGAAATCACTTTTGATTCTGCTTCAACAGAAGTACCAGAACAAGTTAAAAAAGCTGCTTTTGCTTTAGATGTAAACGGTGTTTCTGATGTGATTAGCGTTACTGGAACACAAGCCTACAGCAGTCAATATTACATTGTTAAACTGATTAAGAAAACAGAAAAATCATCTAATATTGACGATTACAAAGAAAAATTAAAAACTGTTATCTTAACTCAAAAACAAAACGACGCATCATTTGTTCAAAGTATTATCGGAAAAGAATTGCAAGCAGCCAATATCAAGGTTAAAGATCAAGCCTTCCAAAATATCTTCACTCAATACATCGGTGGTGGAGATTCAAGCTCAAGCAGTTCTTCAAAAGAATAAAACAGAAAAGAGCCAAGTGCTCTTTTTCTTATGAGAAAATCTTCTATCTTAAGGGTAAGAGTTTTTTTCTTTCGGAAAAAATGGTATAATAGCAATCAAAACTAGAAAATAAACGGAATTTGGGAATAATTTCTTTTGTTCTCATTAGATTGGTGATACTATGAAGATTAGTAAGAGGCACCTGTTAAACTATTCTATTCTAGTTCCTTACTTACTTTTATCTATTTTGGGCTTGATTGTAGTCTATTCTACAACCAGTGCCATTCTAATCGAAGAAGGTAAAAGTGCCTTGCAATTGGTTCGAAGTCAGGGAATGTTTTGGATACTTAGTTTAATATTGATTGCCTTGATATATAAGCTGAAACTGAATTTTTTAAGAAAAGAACGACTTTTATTTATTGTTATGTTTGTTGAGCTGATTCTTTTGGCTCTGGCTCGCTTAATTGGTACGCCAGTCAATGGAGCCTATGGTTGGATTTCAGTAGGACCTTTGACCATTCAACCAGCGGAGTATTTGAAGATTATCATTGTCTGGTACTTGGCTCAACGTTTTTCAAAACAACAGGATGAAATTGGTATTTATGATTTTCAAGTTTTAACTCAAAATCAATGGATTCCTCGTGCTTTTAATGATTGGCGTTTTGTCCTACTTGTCATGATAGGAAGTTTGGCTATTTTCCCAGACTTGGGGAATGCTACTATCCTAGCTCTGGTTGCCTTGATTATGTATACAGTTAGTGGAATTGCTCATCGTTGGTTTATAGTCTTTATCGGTGTTTTATTTGGAGTTTCAGCCCTATCTCTATCAGCTATTTCTGTAATTGGGGTTGATAAGTTTTCAAAAGTTCCAGTATTTGGTTACGTGGCCAAGCGTTTCAGTGCCTACTTTAATCCCTTTGCTGATTTGGCAGGAGCAGGACACCAACTTGCAAATTCCTACTTTGCCATGGTAAATGGTGGGTGGTTTGGTCTAGGCTTAGGAAATTCAATCGAAAAACGTGGTTATTTACCAGAGGCCCATACAGACTTTGTATTTTCAATTGTCATTGAAGAGTTTGGATTTGTGGGAGCCAGCTTGATTTTAGCCCTTGTCTTTTTCCTGATTTTGCGAATTATCCTAGTCGGTATTCGTGCTAAGAATCCCTTTAATTCCATGATGGCGATTGGGGTTGGGGGGATGATGCTGGTACAGGTATTTGTCAATATCGGTGGAATTTCTGGCATTATTCCCTCGACAGGAGTAACCTTCCCCTTCTTATCACAAGGAGGGAACAGTCTCCTAGTCTTGTCTGTAGCCATCGCCTTTGTCTTAAATATTGATGCAAGTGAAAAACGTGCCCAATTATATGAGGAGTTAGAAGCTCACTCATCAAACTATATGTAGAGTTGATAGTGGAAAGGATTACCTATGTCTCTTCAAAAATTAGAAAACTATAGTAATAAAGCTGTCGTGCAAGAAGAAGTATTGATTTTAACAGAATTGTTAGAAGATATCACTAAAAATATGCTTGCCCCAGAGACTTTTGCAAAAATCATGGAGTTGAAAGAATTATCAACTCAAGAAGATTATCAGGGCTTGAACCAATTGGTTACGAGTCTGTCAAATGATGAAATGGCCTATATTTCACGCTATTTCTCTATCTTGCCCCTTTTGATTAATATTTCAGAAGATGTGGATTTGGCCTATGAAATCAACCACCAAAATAATATCGATCAAGATTATCTTGGGAAATTATCGGCAACGATCAAAATGGTTGCAGAAAAAGAAAATGCGGTTGAAATTCTAGAACACTTGAATGTTGTCCCTGTTTTGACTGCCCATCCAACACAAGTACAACGTAAGAGTATGCTGGATTTGACCAATCATATCCATACCCTTTTGCGTAAGTATCGTGATGTGAAATTAGGATTGATTAATAAAGAAAAATGGCATAATGATCTCCGTCGTTACATTGAGATTATCATGCAGACAGACATGATTCGTGAAAAGAAATTGAAAGTAACCAATGAAATCACGAATGTTATGGAATATTACAATAGTTCATTTTTGAAGGCAGTTCCTCATTTGACTGCTGAGTACAAGCGTCTGGCTAAAAAACATGGCTTGGAGTTGAAACATCCTAAACCAATTACCATGGGTATGTGGATTGGTGGAGACCGTGATGGTAATCCATTTGTTACAGCAGATACCTTGAAACAATCTGCTATGACTCAGTGTGAAGTCATCATGAACTACTATGATGAAAAGATTTACCAACTTTATCGTGAGTTCTCTCTCTCAACCAGTATTGTCAATGTGAGCAAGCAAGTCAGAGAAATGGCTCGTCAATCCAAGGATAACTCGATTTATCGTGAAAAAGAGCTTTACCGTCGTGCCTTGTTTGATATTCAATCAAAAATCCAAGCAACAAAAACCTATCTGATTGAGGATAAGGAAGTTGGGGCTCGCTATGAAACAGCTAATGATTTTTATAAGGATTTAATTACTATTCGTGATTCCCTTTTAGAAAATAAGGGCGAAGCACTGATTTCTGGTGATTTTGTTGAGTTAATTCAGGCAGTTGAAATTTTTGGTTTCTATTTGGCATCTATTGACATGCGTCAAGATTCTAGTGTTCATGAAGCCTGTGTAGCTGAACTCTTGAAATCAGCTGGTATTCATTCGCATTATAGTGAACTAAGTGAAGAAGAAAAATGCCAGCTTCTCTTGAAAGAATTAGAAGAAGATCCACGTATTCTTTCTGCTACTCATGTTGAAAAATCAGAGTTACTCGAAAAAGAATTGGCTATTTTCAAGGCTGCTCGTAAGTTGAAAGATAAGTTGGGTGATGACGTTATTCGCCAGACAATTATTTCACATGCAACTAGCGTATCTGACATGTTGGAATTGGCTATCTTGCTAAAAGAAGTAGGGTTAGTTGATAAAGAAAGAGCCCGTGTTCAAATCGTTCCTCTCTTTGAAACAATCGAGGACTTGGACCATTCAGAAGAAACCATGAGAGAATACCTTTCTCTTCCTCTTGCTAAAAAATGGATTGCTTCACGTAATAACTACCAAGAAATCATGCTTGGTTACTCTGATAGTAATAAAGATGGTGGCTACCTATCATCATGTTGGACCCTCTACAAGGCTCAACAACAATTGACTGCTATTGGAGATGAATTTGGCGTTAAGGTTACCTTCTTCCA
>CAURTW010000095.1:0-5132 GCA_963527705.1 uncultured Streptococcus sp. | reverse complement strand
CAAATCAAGTCAATCCTTGAAAACTTGCCAGTTGCTTCTGTTAGCCTTTCTGAACACGGTCATACCCCTCACTATGTGCCAATGGAAGATCCACTTGTGCAAACCTTGTTGAATGTCTATGAAAAACAAACTGGCCTTAAAGGTCACGAGCAAGTCATCGGTGGTGGAACCTTTGGTCGCTTGCTAGAACGAGGAGTTGCCTACGGTGCCATGTTCCCAGACTCAATTGACACCATGCACCAAGCCAATGAATTTATCGCCTTGGACGATCTCTTCCGAGCTGCAGCAATCTATGCCGAAGCTATTTATGAATTGATCAAATAAAACGATAGAAGTCTGAGATTGTATGCTTAGACTTCTTTTTGGAGGGAAAGTAGATGTCTCAAATCGAAAGAATCAAGCAAGCCATTATGGCGGATCCGCAGAATGCTACCTATACAAAGCGTGGCATCGAGCCTCTCTTTGCAGCGCCAAAGACTGCTCGCATCAATATCATCGGTCAAGCGCCTGGTCTTAAAACCCAAGAAGCAGGCCTTTACTGGAAAGATAAGAGTGGTGACCGCTTGCGCGACTGGCTAGGTGTGGATGAAGATACCTTTTACAATTCAGGATATTTTGCTGTTCTGCCTATGGATTTCTACTTTCCAGGGCATGGCAAGTCAGGTGATTTACCACCGAGAACTGGCTTTGCTGAAAAATGGCATCCGCAGCTCTTGCAAGAATTACCAGATATTCAATTGACCCTTTTGATTGGTCAATATGCCCAGGCCTACTATTTAAAGGAGAAAATCAGTGGCAAGGTGACAGAACGGGTAAAACATTACCAGAACTACTTGCCAACCTATTTTCCACTAGTTCACCCCTCGCCGCGAAATCAAATCTGGATGGCTAAAAATACTTGGTTTGAGTCAGAAGTGGTGCCAGATTTGAAAAAAAGAATTAAAACTATTTTATAGTCAATGAAAATCAAAGAGCAAACTAGGAAGCTAGCCGCAGGCTGTACTTGAGTACGGTAAGGCGACGCTGACGTGGTTTGAATTTGATTTTCGAAGAGTATTAGGAGAAAAAGAATGAAAGAAATAGCCTTTGACGCATTTTACCAGCTTTACCAAAATGACCAACTTTCTCTAGTGGACGTGAGAGAAGTGGATGAGTTTGAAGCTCTTCATTTAGAAGGTGCCCAGAATCTTCCTCTGAGTCAATTAGCTGATACTTATGATCAATTGGACAAGGATCAGTTACATTATGTTATTTGTAAATCTGGAATGAGATCGGCGCGCGCTTGCCAATTCTTATCAGAACAAGGTTATGAGGTTATCAATGTCCAAGGTGGCATGATGGCCTTTGAAGAACTTTAATACTCAATGAAAATCAAAGAGCAAACTAGGAAGCTAGCCGCAGGCTGTACTTGAGTACGGCAAGGTGAAGCTGACGTGGTTTGAATTTGATTTTCGAAGAGTATAAACATTAGAATTTTCTCCTACTTGGTGTGGACTGGGTAGGAGAATTTTATTTTTAGACAATTCTCATTTTTAAGAATCTTGAAAACATTCAATATTTACTTCGTGAAGCTTTTTTCATACTCCTATTCATGATATACTAGGTCAGTATTTTATAAATATGAAGGAGATTTTCATGGCTAAAAAAGGTGCCCTAACAGGTTTACTCCTGTTTGGAATATTTTTTGGTGCGGGAAACTTGATTTTTCCGCCTTCTCTAGGTGCTCTATCTGGAGAACATTTTCTTCCTGCCATCGCAGGTTTTGTCTTTTCAGGTGTCGGTATTGCCGTCTTGACTCTTATTATTGGAACGCTAAATCCTAAAGGATATATCTACGAGATTTCAACAAAGATAGCGCCTTGGTTTGCGACTCTTTACCTCTCAGTTCTTTACTTGTCAATCGGTCCATTCTTTGCTATCCCACGTACAGCTACAACAGCTTACGAAGTAGGGATTAGTCCCCTTTTATCGGATGCAAATAAAGGTCTTGGTTTGATTGTCTTTACAGTTCTGTATTTTGCGGCAGCCTATTTGATTTCGCTTAATCCATCAAAAATCTTGGACCGTATCGGCCGTATTTTAACGCCAGTCTTTGCGATTTTGATTGTTATCTTGGTTGTCCTAGGAGCTATCAAATACGGTGGAACAAGTCCTCAAGCTGCTTCAGCTGCTTATCAAGCTTCTGCCTTTGGTACAGGTTTCCTAGAAGGTTACAATACCTTGGACGCCCTTGCTTCAGTTGCCTTTAGTGTGATTGCGGTTCAAACCTTGAAACAACTTGGATTTTCAAGTAAGAAAGAATACATTTCAACTATTTGGGTTGTTGGTATCGTTGTTGCCCTTGCCTTCAGCGCTCTTTACATCGGGTTAGGTTTCCTTGGAAATCATTTCCCAGTACCAGCTGAAGCGATGAAGGGTGGAACTCCTGGTGTTTACATTTTGTCACAAGCCACTCAAGAAATCTTTGGCTCAACAGCCCAACTCTTCCTTGCAGCTATGGTTACCGTAACCTGCTTCACAACAACAGTTGGTTTGATTGTGTCAACAGCTGAGTTCTTTAATGAGCGCTTCCCGCAAATCAGCTACAAGGTTTATGCGACAGCCTTTACCTTGATTGGATTTGCCATTGCCAATTTGGGTCTTGATGCGATTATCAAGTACTCAATCCCTGTACTGGTTATCTTGTACCCAATCACGATTGCCATCGTTATGATTGTTATTGTCAACAAATTTGTTGCCCTTTCAAAACCAGGTATGCAGTTGACAATTGCTGTGGTTACAGCTATTGCCATTGCAAGCGTACTAGGAAGCTCGTTTAAGGTTGAGTTTCTTGCAAACCTTGTCAACACTCTTCCTTTTGCCAAGGCCTCTCTCCCATGGTTAGTACCAGCCGTTGTCGGAATCTTGCTCTCATTGGTTCTACCAAATAAGCAAGAAAGCGATGTTTTTGAAATGGAATAATCACTAAAATCACTTTTGTGGTCAAGTCTACAAGAGTGATTTTCTTTTTTTATCCGATGATAAATGTGTTATAATAGGTAGCAAAAGAGGTGAAGAAATGAATCAAACAGTAGAATATATCAAAGAACTGACAGCCATTGCGTCGCCAACGGGCTTCACTCGGGAGATTTCGGACTATTTAGTCAATACTCTAGAAGGTTTTGGTTACCAGCCGGTTCGCACAGCTAAGGGCGGTGTCAATGTGACCATCAAAGGTCAAAATGATGAAGAGCATCGCTATGTGACTGCCCATGTAGATACGCTGGGTGCTATTGTCCGTGCTGTTAAACCAGACGGCCGTCTCAAACTGGATCGTATCGGTGGCTTTCCTTGGAACATGATTGAAGGTGAAAACTGTACCGTTCATGTGGCTAGCACAGGTCAAAAAGTATCAGGAACCATCCTCATCCACCAAACTTCTTGCCATGTCTATAAGGATGCAGGAACTGCAGAACGCACGCAAGACAATATGGAAGTGCGTTTGGATGCAAAAGTAACCAATGAAAAAGAAACTCGTGCCTTGGGGATTGAAGTTGGTGATTTCATCAGCTTTGATCCACGAACCGTCGTGACAGAGACAGGTTTTATCAAGTCTCGCCACTTGGATGACAAGGTCAGCGCAGCAATTTTGCTCAATCTCCTTCGAGTTTATAAAGAAGAAGGAATTGACTTGCCGATGACGACACACTTTGCTTTTTCAGTGTTTGAAGAAGTGGGTCATGGTGCCAACTCCAATATTCCAAGTCAGGTAGTAGAATATCTAGCTGTGGATATGGGAGCTATGGGCGATGACCAACAGACGGATGAGTACACAGTATCTATCTGTGTCAAGGATGCTTCAGGTCCTTATCACTATGACTTCCGTCAACACTTAGTAGCTTTGGCGAAAGAGCAAGATATTCCATTTAAGCTGGATATCTATCCATTTTATGGATCGGATGCTTCAGCGGCTATGTCTGCAGGAGCAGAAGTCAAACATGCTCTCCTTGGAGCGGGAATCGAGTCCAGTCACTCTTATGAGCGTACTCATATTGATTCGGTGGTCGCAACAGAACGAATGGTTGATGCTTATCTTAAGAGCGCGTTGGTAGACTAATATGTGCCTTATTTGCCAGAGAATTGAGCTCATCAAGAAGGGAGAAAATCCCTATTTTGTCAAAGAGTTGGAAACAGGCTATCTTGTGATCGGTGACCACCAGTATTTTGCAGGATATAGTCTCTTTCTAGCCAAGGAACATGTCACCGAATTGCACCATTTGAAAAAGGAGACAAGACTCCGTTTTCTAGAGGAACTGAGTTTGGTGCAAGAGGCAGTTGCCAAGACCTTTACTGCTGAGAAAATGAATATCGAACTGCTAGGAAATGGTGATGCCCATCTCCACTGGCATCTTTTTCCTAGACGAACAGGTGATATGAATGGTCACGGTCTCAATGGACGTGGACCAGTCTGGTGGGTTCCCTTTGAAGAAATGATAGCAGAAACCTGCCAAGCAAAACCGGATGAGATTAAAAGATTAGTCAAACGTCTATCGTTAGAAGTAGATAAACTATTAGAAATAAAGGAGTAGAAATGAAAAAAAGATACCTAGTCTTGACAGCCTTGCTAGCCTTGAGTCTAGCAGCTTGTTCACAAGAAAAAGCAAAAAATGAAGATGGCGCAGCTAAGACAGAACAAACAGCTAAAGCTGATGGAACAGTCGGAAGTAAGTCTCAAGGAGCTGCTCAGAAAAAAGCAGAAGTGGTTAATAAAGGAGACTACTACAGCATCCAAGGGAAATACGATGAAATCATCGTAGCAAATAAACATTATCCTTTGTCGAAAGACTATAATCCAGGGGAAAATCCAACAGCCAAGGCAGAGTTGGTCAAACTCATCAAAGCGATGCAAGAGGCAGGATTCCCGATTAGTGATCATTACAGTGGTTTTAGAAGTTATGAAACTCAGACCAAGCTCTATCAAGATTATGTCAACCAAGATGGGAAGGCAGCAGCTGACCGCTACTCTGCCCGACCTGGCTATAGTGAACACCAAACTGGCTTGGCCTTTGATGTTATTGGGACTGATGGTGATTTAGTAACAGAAGAAAAAGCAGCCCAATGGCTCTTGGATCATGCAGCTGATTATGGCTTTG
>CAURTW010000094.1:0-5171 GCA_963527705.1 uncultured Streptococcus sp. | reverse complement strand
CATCAGGAGCAGCATCTCCAGTGATTTCTCCGAGGATTTCCCAAGTACGGGTCAAATCTACTTGAAGAAGATCAACTGGCATCCCCAGTTCCAGACCTTCATTAACTGCTTGTAGGCTTTCAACAGCCTTCTCAATCAAGGAAATATGACGGGCGTTAGACAAGTAAGTAGCATCTTGCTCAACCAAACCAGCATTTTCAAAGAAGAGGTTGTTGATTCTATCCTCAATCTTATCAATATTTTGATTTTTAAGAACTGAAATACGGATGATATCTTCAGGGAGTTCTGAAGTTTCAATCGCTTCAGGCAGATCAGTTTTATTAAGTAGAATAATGCGGTTGGTATCTTGGCTGAATTCTAAGAGTTGGCAATCTTGGGCGGTCAGTGGTTCACTGGCATTTAGTACTAGTAGCACCAAGTCAGCTTCCTTGAGGGCTTTTTTCGAACGCTCGACACCGATTTGTTCGACGATGTCATCTGTTTCCCGGATACCAGCTGTATCAATCAATTTAAGAGGAACACCATTGATATTGACGTATTCTTCGATGACATCTCGAGTAGTACCTGCGATGTCTGTTACGATGGCCTTATCTTCACGAAGGAGATTATTGAGAAGACTGGATTTCCCAACATTGGGACGGCCGATGATGGCAGTTGAAATTCCCTCACGAAGGATCTTACCGCGACGGGCTGTTCGAAGGAGATTGGTTAGCAACTGCTCAAACTCCATAGTCTTCTCGCGGACAACAGCAGTAGTGGCTTCCTCAACATCGTCATACTCAGGATAGTCGATATTGACCTCAACTTGGGCAAGCGTATTGAGGATTTCTTGGCGGGTATTATTGATAAGATCAGAAAGAGAACCGTCCAATTGTTTGACTGCGATATTCATGGCCTTATCTGTCTTGGCACGGATGATGTCCATCACCGCCTCAGCCTGAGTCAAATCCACACGACCGTTTAGAAAGGCACGCTTGGTAAATTCACCGGGTTCTGCCAACCGAGCTCCTTCACGGATAGCTAGCTGGAGAATCTCATTGGTCACCGCAATCCCACCGTGGGTGTTAATCTCGATAATGTCCTCACGAGTGAAGGTCTTTGGAGATTTCATAGCCCCAACCATAACCTCGTCCATGACCTTACCAGTTTGAGGGTCAACGATGTGACCGTAGTTAAGAGTATGGCTAGCAACCTGGCTCAAGTCTTTTCCTTTAAAAATCTTTTGCGCAATGGCAAAACTGTCTGCTCCGCTCAAGCGGACAATACCAATAGCCCCTTCGCCTAGTGGAGTAGAGATAGCAGCGATAGCATCAAATTCACGTGTAATCATACTAATTCCTTTTGTATTTCTTTTCTTAGGATAGGTATCCAAGCATCTCTTCAAATTGTAACAAAATTAGACTATTTCTTCAATGGATGCTACTTGGAGATTGAAAAAGCCTAAGCAATTCTGCTTAAGCTAGTTTATTTGGTGCGCATTTCCCCTTGTGGGAAGTAAGTTCCTTCTGGCATGTCGTTGATGATGACATGAACAGCAGATTGAGGTGCTCCAGTGTTACGGACAACAGCTTCCGTCACTTCCTTAGCAAGAGCTTTCTTTTGCTCGAGCGTGCGACCTTCAAATAAATCGATGCGTACAAATGGCATAATAGCTTCCTCCACTAGTTTTTGATTTCTTCTATTTTACCACATTTTGCCGTTTAAAGCTTCAGAAAATTATGATATACTAGAATGTAGCAAAAATTTAGAAATGGACGTGAAATAGAAGCATGGCACAGTTGTATTATCGTTATGGGACCATGAACTCTGGTAAGACGATTGAGATTCTCAAGGTGGCCTATAACTACGAGGAGCAAGGAAAGGGAGTTGTGATTATGACTTCGGCTCTGGATACGCGTGACGGAGTTGGCTATGTATCCAGTCGGATTGGTATGAAACGCCCAGCTATTGCGATTGAGGAAACGACGGATATCTTCGGCTATATCCTAGATTTACCTGAAAAACCTTACTGTGTGTTGGTCGATGAGGCTCAATTTCTCAAGCGTCACCATGTTTACGACCTAGCTCGTGTTGTTGATGAGTTAGACATACCTGTCATGGCTTTTGGTTTGAAGAATGACTTTCGCAATGAATTGTTCGAAGGTTCCAAATACCTCTTGCTTTTAGCAGATAAGATTGACGAAATCAAGACTATCTGCCAGTATTGTAAGAAAAAGGCGACTATGGTGTTGCGTACGCAGGATGGTGTGCCAGTCTATGATGGAGAACAAATTCAGATCGGTGGAAATGAAACTTATATCTCAGTCTGCCGTAAACATTATTTTGCGCCAATGATATCATCTAATAAGGAGCAAAACTATGACAATTGAACTAAGAGATGTTACAATGGGAAATTATTTTGATGTTTTGAATTTGGATGTCAAGGAATATCAAAAACAATTCATTGCAACCAACGCAATTAGTTTAGCTGAAGCATATGTCTACACTAAAAATGGAGATTTTGTAGCTCCATTGGCAGTTTATGATAATGATGCAATTATAGGTTTTGTGATGATAGCTTATGATAAAAAGATCGGAATTAGTAGTGGAAATTATTTACTATTTCGTTTTATGATTGATAAGAATTTTCAAAATCAAGGATATTTTAAACCAATTATGGATAAAGTGCTGGACTATGTTCGGATAGCGCCAGCAGGTTTAGGCAATAAACTTTGGTTGTCTTATGAACCAGAAAATGAACATGCAAGATCTTGTTACCTCAGTTATGGATTTAAAGAAACTGGGGAAATATTTGAGAACGAAGTAGTAGCAATCTATGATTTAACAATTGAGAAAGTAAGGAGAAAAAATGAACATCTATGATCAACTACAAGCTGTAGAAGACCGTTATGAAGAATTAGGAGAATTGCTCAGTGACCCTGATGTGGTATCTGATACCAAACGTTTCATGGAATTGTCCAAAGAAGAGGCTTCCACTCGCGATACGGTAACAGCCTACCGTGAGTACAAACAAGTCCTTCAAAACATCGTTGATGCCGAAGAGATGATTAAGGAATCAGGCGGAGATGCGGACTTGGAAGAAATGGCCAAGCAAGAGCTCAAAGATGCCAAGGCTGAAAAAGAAGAATACGAAGAAAAATTGAAAATCTTGCTCCTTCCAAAGGATCCAAACGATGACAAGAACATCATCCTTGAAATTCGTGGAGCGGCTGGTGGTGACGAAGCGGCACTTTTCGCCGGAGATTTGCTAACTATGTACCAAAAGTATGCGGAAGCCCAAGGCTGGCGCTTTGAAGTCATGGAAGCTTCTATGAATGGTGTCGGTGGTTTCAAGGAAGTGGTTGCTATGGTTTCTGGTCAATCTGTATATTCTAAGCTTAAGTACGAATCAGGTGCCCACCGTGTGCAACGTGTCCCTGTGACAGAAAGCCAAGGTCGTGTCCACACTTCAACTGCGACAGTTCTTGTTATGCCTGAAGTCGAAGAAGTAGAATACGATATTGATCCAAAAGACCTTCGTGTTGATATCTACCACGCATCTGGTGCTGGTGGACAGAACGTCAATAAGGTTGCGACTGCCGTTCGTATCGTTCACTTGCCAACCAATATCAAGGTTGAGATGCAGGAAGAACGTACCCAGCAGAAAAACCGTGAGAAGGCCATGAAAATCATCCGTGCGCGTGTTGCTGACCACTTTGCACAAATTGCCCAGGATGAACAAGACGCTGAACGTAAGTCTACTATCGGTACTGGTGACCGTTCAGAACGTATTCGTACATATAACTTCCCACAAAACCGTGTCACAGACCACCGTATTGGCTTGACTCTCCAAAAACTAGATACCATCTTGTCTGGTAAATTGGATGAAGTTGTGGATGCCTTGGTTCTTTATGACCAAACACAAAAATTAGAAGAATTAAACAAATAATGAAATTAGCTCAATTATTTTCAGATTTTGAAGAAGAGTTGGTTAGACAAGGAGAGGAAGCTGAAAGCCTCTCTTTTGTCTATCGTAGCCTAAAAAATCTCTCTTTTACGGACTTTGTCTTTGCTCTTCAGCAGGAAGTGACAAAAGAGGAAGAAAATTTTGTAGAAGAAATTTACCAGCAGTTAGTGGCTCACAAACCGGCGCAGTACATCATTGGTCACGCAGATTTCTTTGGAATGCAGTTAAAAGTGGATGAGCGGGTTTTGATTCCTCGTCCAGAAACAGAAGAGTTGGTGGAACTTATCCTAGTCGAAAATCTTGAGGATAAGCTTAAGGTCCTAGATATCGGAACTGGAAGTGGCGCCATAGCTCTCGCATTAGCAAAAAACAGACCAGATTGGTCAGTGACAGCAGCAGATATTTCCCAAGATGCCTTAGAGCTTGCATCAGAGAATGCTAAAAATCAAAATCTTAATATATTTTTTAAAAAATCTGATTGTTTTGCAGAAATTTCTGAAAAATATGATATAATTGTATCCAATCCACCCTATATCTCTCGTGAAGATGAGTCAGAGGTTGGTTTGAATGTTTTGCATTCAGAACCTCATCTAGCTCTCTTTGCAGATGAGGATGGCCTAGCTATTTACCGCAGAATTGCGGAAGATGCAAAAGACTATCTCACAGATGGTGGTAAGATTTACCTTGAAATTGGATACAAGCAAGGTCAAAGTGTTCCTGCGCTTTTTAGGAAACATCTTCCTGAAAAACGGGTACGAACACTCAAGGACCAATTTGGTCAAGATAGGATGGTTGTGGTTGATGATGGACAGGATTAGACAAGAGTTGGAAAAGGGCGGAGCTGTTGTTTTGCCTACAGAGACAGTTTATGGTCTCTTTGCTAAGGCCTTAGACGAAAAAGCTGTCGACCATGTTTACCAACTCAAACGTCGTCCTAGAGAAAAGGCGCTCAATCTTAATGTCGCTTCTCTAGAGGACATCTTGCACTTTTCAAAGAATCAGCCAACTTATCTAGAAAAAATTGTAGAGGCCTTTTTACCGGGTCCCTTGACCATTATCCTCGAAGCCAATGACCGAGTTCCCTATTGGGTCAATTCTGGTCTTTCAACGGTGGGATTTCGGATGCCGAGTCATCCCATTACACTGGATTTGATTCGAGAGACAGGACCCTTGATTGGGCCGTCTGCCAATATCTCGGGTCAGGCGAGTGGAGTGACCTTTGCTC
>CAURTW010000093.1:0-5223 GCA_963527705.1 uncultured Streptococcus sp. | reverse complement strand
GATTTGCTTAAATTCGAAATCTTAATCATTAACGAAGGTCTCCTTTCACATCTGTTTGCACTGTATCGGGTGCAGAAATAGCCATTTTTCTCTCAATGAAACGACCAAGACTTTCAATTCCGATATTGACTACCCAATAAACAAGGGCTACAGAGATGAATCTCTCAAAGTAACGATAATCAGCTCCACCTAGAATCTGAGCTTGGGCAAAGACTTCCACAACACCCGCACTAAACGCTAGGGAAGTTCCCTTGGTCAAACCGATTAGGGAATTGATTAAGGTTGGAGTTGCCACAACTGCTGCATTTGGAATAATCACTCGACGATAAACTTGTGCTCGGGTCATCCCCAGACTGCGTGCTGCCTCAATCTCACCAGGATTAACTGAGAGAATCGCTGCACGAATGGTTTCACTAGCATAGGCTGCCTCATTGAAAGCAAAGGCAACAATCGCAAAAGCAGCGGCTGGAATCGCATTGATATTGAGACCAGTACCCCATTGCTGATTGAGAGCTTTCAAAGCCAAAGGGATTCCGTAGTAGGTCAACATGAGTTGCACCAAAATCGGTGTCCCTTTTAAGAAACTAACAAAGAAGGCCTGCAAGGGATATAAAATTTTGACACGATTGATTTTCACAATAGCAAAAAGAAGGGCCAAAACCAAGCCAAAAAGAGCACCACCAATTGTCAACATAATCGTTGTTGGAAGTTGTTGGACAATTCTCGGAATTCCATCAAAGACCGAACGTAGGCTAAACAGCTTGCCATCCGGAATCAATTGCATCAAGTTTTGGTACCAATCTGATGCTAAAATCGTTGTAACATTCATAAAAACATCCTCTCCTGATAATGATTCATTCTACCATACTTCTGCCGTCAATGAAATTATTTGCTACGGTCAGATACAGACTTTATCTACCTACTAGTTTATCATACTTTGAAACAGGGAGGTTATATATTTTATCTATCAAAGAGATAGATAAAAACTATTTCAATCCCAATTCTTCGTAAGCTTTTCGATAACCGATTTGCTTAACAGTTCCATTTTCTACTAAAATGGGTCGTTTTAACAACATTCCGTCGCTTGCTAGCAACTCAGCTGCTTCTTGGTTTGACAGACTTCCTACCTTATCTTTCAGCCCTAATTCACGGTATTTGATTCCACTGGTGTTAAAAAATTGCTTCAACTCGAAACCTGAGGTTTCTAGCCAGTTTAAAATAACTTCTTGGCTAGGTGTTTCTTCGACGATATGAACGGCTTTATAGTCCACACCGAGTTGGTTTAATTCTTGTTTTGCTTTTTTACAAGTTGAACATTTTGGATATTCGATAAATTCTAACATGTCTTTCACTTTCTATTGTTTATATCTTTAAAATCTGCGCCTTCATGCTCCAAGAGCCAGGCTTTCTTTTCCACTCCTGCAGCATACCCTGTCAGACGCTTGCCTGCTCCCAGCACACGGTGACAAGGTACTAGGATAGACCAAGGATTGCGCCCCACTGCTCCACCAATTGCTTGAGCAGAAGGCACTTGCAGATCTTGGGCTATTTGTCCATAGGTCACTGTCTGACCATAAGGAATTCCCTGTAAATAGGACCAAACTCTCTTTTCAAAATCCGTTCCGATTGGAGCCAAGGGCAATTCGGATAAATCCCGAGACTTGCCTTTAAAGTAAGCATCTAAGCAAGCAATAACTGGGTCTAAAATGGGATGACTAACAACTGCTTCTATCGTTTCATCTCCTAGTCCCCTCTCAAAATGCTTCTGCTCCTGAATCCAAATTCCATATAAATAATGGTCATCAGCTACCAGTGATAGAATACCAATTGGCGAAGAGTAGAGCATTTTTGCATACTTCTTTTGCATTATTTCTTCAATTTTTGATAGGCCAAGCGTTCGCCATCAACTGGAACCTTACCAACCTGTTTAAAACCAAGTTTTTCAAAAATATGTTGCATGGCCTTGTTTGCAACATGCGTATCTGAACGAAAATCAAGATAGTCAAAACCTTCAATCAAGCCCTCCAAGAAGGTTTGAGCAACTCCTTGTCCCTGCACATCTGCTGCCACAGCGATACGGTGAAAGACTAGGTACTCTGACTCTCCAGCTTGCCATTTTCCTTCATAAATAGCTTCATAGGCTGCCTCTGGACTCTTGGTCACAGCTGCATAAGCTAGTAGTTCTCCATCTTCCAAGGCTACATAGGCTTGACCTGAGATAATATCTTCAATAATAATATCAGCATTTGGATAGCCATTTTGCCACTGGTCACTACCAGCATCCGCTAAACATTTTTTAGCATCCTCCATCACTTGCATGATGGCATCTACTTCATTTGGAAAAGCTAAACGAATCTCCATCTTTTCTCCTCATTTCTGACTAGTTTCTCCCATCATAGCATAATTTAAGTCTTTCTACAAGCAGTTAAAACTTGACTTTCTGTTTTTGTTATTTTATAATCTAGTTATTAAAACTAGATAAAAAGGAGTTGAAAATGAAAACCACCTTTTCCTACCCAAAATGGGCAGAAATTCCAAACATTGACCTCTATCTGGACCAGGTTTTACTCTATGTCAATCAGGTCTGCGCCCCTATCTCTCCTGATAAAGACAAGGGCCTGACAGCATCTATGGTCAACAATTATGTGAAACATGGTTACCTGACAAAGCCTGACAAGAAAAAATACCAACGCCAACAAATTGCCCGTCTGATTGCTATCACAACCCTCAAGTCTGTATTTTCTATTCAAGAAATAGCACAGACACTTAATACTCTACAAACTCAAGCAAGTTCAGACCAACTCTATGATGCTTTTGTAAACTACATGAACCAAGGAATTGATCCAGCTAACCCCATTATCCAAACCAGCTGCCAAACCGTTAAACTCTATCATCAAACTCTAGCCTTAATCGATCATACTCAAGAGGAGGTAATCCAATGAACACTAGTCTTAAACTTAGCAAACAACTCAGTTTCGGAGAGGAGATTGCTAATAGCGTGACTCATGCCGTAGGTGCAGTCATCATGCTCATCTTACTCCCTATTTCATCTACCTATAGTTATGAGGCACACGGATTTTTATCATCTATAGGTGTATCCATTTTCGTTATTAGCCTCTTTCTCATGTTTCTATCATCCACCATTTATCACTCTATGGCCTATGGTTCGACCCATAAATATGTCTTGAGAATCATTGATCATTCTATGATTTATGTTGCTATTGCAGGCTCATACACGCCCGTCGTCTTGACCTTAATGAATAACTGGTTTGGCTATCTGATTATTGCCATCCAGTGGGGAACGACCATCTTTGGTATTCTCTATAAAATCTTTGCTAAAAAAGTCAATGAGAAATTTAGCCTTGCTCTTTACCTGATTATGGGCTGGTTGGTTCTAGCTATCATTCCTGCCATTATCAGTCAAACAACGCCAATTTTCTGGAGTCTCATGGTAACTGGCGGACTCTGTTATACAGTTGGAGCTGGATTTTACGCTAAGAAAAAACCTTATTTCCACATGATTTGGCATCTCTTTATCCTAGCAGCATCTGCCCTCCAATACATCGCCATTGTTTATTACATGTAAAAAAGTTGAGAAATTCAATCTCAACTTTTTTCTTTACACATATTGATAAAGTACTGGTGCAAGCGCACATCATCAGTCAATTCAGGATGAAAAGAAGTTACCAGCATATTTTTCTCTTGGGCTGCAACGATTTGATTGTCCACTGTTGCTAGAATTTCTACACCCTCTCCAACACTACTGATAATTGGACCACGGATAAAGGTCATTGGAATCTGACCAACTCCCTGACATTCTGCTTCCGTATAGAAACTCCCTAGTTGGCGCCCATAAGCATTGCGCTCGACCACCATATCCATAGTTCCAAGATGACTTTCTTCCTGAGAAGTAATTTCCTTAGCCAGCAAAATTAATCCCGCACAGGTTCCAAAGGCTGGCAAACCAGATAGAATGGCTTCTCGAATGGGAATCAGCATGTCCTGGTCTCGTAAGAGCTTGCCCATGGTTGTAGACTCACCACCGGGCAAAATCAAACCCGACAAATCACTCTGTTCTTGCTGAAAATCCTCTAGATTTCTGATTTCAACACTCTCGACACCTAATCGATCTAGCACTTTTTCATGTTCTGCAAAGGCACCTTGCAAGGCCAATATTCCGATTTTCATCTATTTTCCTCGCTCTGCCATGAGAATTTGAATTTCATTTTCATTGATACCAACCATGGCTTCTCCTAAATCTTCAGAGATTTGAGCTAGGATTTGAGGATTTCGGAAATTGGTTACCGCTTTGACAATGGCACTCGCTCGTTTAACAGGATCTCCTGACTTAAAAATACCTGAACCGACAAAGACACCCTCTGCCCCTAATTGCATCATCAGCGCAGCGTCTGCTGGCGTTGCAACGCCTCCAGCCGCAAAGTTTACAACTGGCAATTTTCCATGCTCATGGACGTATTGAACCAATTCTACAGGGACTTGCAAGTCCTTAGCAGCAACATAAAGTTCGTCCTCACGTAGGTTTTGAATTCGGCGAATTTCCTGATTCATCATACGCATATGACGAACAGCTTGGACGATATCCCCTGTCCCCGGTTCTCCTTTTGTACGAATCATAGAAGCACCTTCAGCGATACGACGCAAGGCTTCACCCAAGTCCTTAGCTCCACAGACAAAAGGAACTTGGAAGTCCTTCTTATCCACATGGAAACGGTCGTCTGCTGGAGACAGCACTTCACTCTCATCGATATAGTCAATCTCAATAGCCTCTAAAATCTGAGCTTCAACAAAATGCCCGATTCTAACCTTGGCCATCACTGGAATACTGACCGCTTCTTGGATTTCCTTAATCATCTTTGGATCACTCATACGGGAAACCCCACCAGCTGCACGAATATCAGCCGGAATCCGCTCCAAGGCCATCACAGCTGCCGCACCAGCAGCTTCTGCAATACGGGCCTGTTCAGGATTCTGAACGTCCATGATAACCCCACCCTTAAGCATCTGTGCTAAGTTTTTATTTAATTCATAACGATTTTCAGTCATTTCTTTATCCTCATCATTTGTATTGGTAGCTACCATTTCATTTTAAGTCAGATTAGAATGAATCACAAGATAAAAAAACGATAATTGTATGGGTACAGAATAGTTAAAAAACTATCTGACCTTAAATTAAGGCCAGATAGTTCATCAAATTTTATTTTT
>CAURTW010000092.1:0-5429 GCA_963527705.1 uncultured Streptococcus sp. | reverse complement strand
TGCCTGGTTCTGCACATTTGCGCGATAATCAGGCCTTGATTCAAGAGTTGCAAAGTTTCGAGCAAGAAGGCAAAAAAATAGCAGCCATTTGTGCTGCACCAATTGCCCTCAATCAAGCAGGGCTATTGAAAAATAAGCAGTACACTTGTTATGACGGCGTTCAAGAGCAAATCTTTGATGGTCAATATGTAAAGGAAACAGTAGTGGTAGATGATCATTTGATAACCAGTCGAGGTCCATCAACAGCCCTTGCCTTTGCCTACGAGTTGGTGGAGCAATTAGGAGGAGACGCAGAGAGCTTACGAACAGGAATGCTCTATCGAGATGTCTTTGGTAAAAATCAGTAAAACGGCTCCATAATTCCTAAAGGGTGGTAATTACTAAAAATATTATATCTCTATCTATAGAGCCGTATTTTTTAAGAGGCTGGGACAAAAAGATTTTGATTTTCGGAATTCTTTATTATAAATTTTAAAATCAATTGATTAGACAAAAAAAGCGAACAAGACAGAATTCTGAGTGTCAGATAACTCGTTTTGTTCGCTTTTTATATCTAAGGTTAGACTTTTGTCCCAGACTCTTTTTTATTTCGCTGTTTTTACTTGCGTAAAAAAATATTTTCTAGTATAATAGTTTATTGTGAGCGAACCTCACTTACCCCTTGCAAAGTCTTGGGGTCATTAGACCAAAAGGAGGAACATATCAATGGCTAAATACGAAATTCTTTATATCATTCGTCCAAACATTGAAGAAGAAGCTAAAAACGCTTTGGTAGCACGTTTTGACTCTATCTTGACTGACAACGGTGCAACTGTTGTTGAATCAAAATCTTGGGAAAAACGTCGTCTTGCATACGAAATCCAAGATTTCCGTGAAGGACTTTACCACATCGTTAACGTTGAAGCAAACGACGACGCAGCTCTTAAAGAGTTTGACCGTCTTTCAAAAATCAACGCTGACATTCTTCGTCACATGATCGTCAAACTTGACGCGTAAGAAGGTAAATTATGATTAACAATGTTGTACTTGTAGGGCGTATGACTCGTGACGCTGAGTTGCGTTATACCCCATCAAATGTAGCAGTTGCGACTTTTACTCTTGCAGTAAACCGTACATTTAAGAGTCAAAATGGCGAACGTGAGGCTGATTTTATCAATGTCGTTATGTGGCGCCAACAGGCTGAAAACCTTGCTAACTGGGCTAAAAAAGGCTCACTTATTGGGGTGACAGGTCGTATCCAGACTCGTAGTTACGATAACCAGCAAGGACAACGTGTCTACGTGACAGAGGTCGTGGCTGAGAATTTCCAAATGTTGGAAAGCCGTAGTGTGCGTGAGGGTCATACAGGTGGAGCTTACTCTGCACCAACTGCAAACTATTCAGCACCTACAAATTCAGTACCAGACTTTTCACGTGATGAAAATCCATTTGGAGCAACAAATCCATTGGATATTTCAGATGATGATTTACCATTCTAATGGACAATTAATACTATAAAGGAGAAAAAACATGGCTCAACAACGTCGTGGCGGATTCAAACGCCGTAAAAAAGTTGATTACATCGCAGCAAACAAAATTGAATATGTTGATTACAAAGATACTGAGCTTCTTAGCCGTTTCGTTTCAGAACGTGGGAAAATCCTTCCTCGTCGTGTAACAGGAACTTCAGCTAAAAACCAACGTAAAGTAACAACAGCTATCAAACGCGCTCGCGTAATGGCTTTGATGCCTTTCGTAAACGAAGATTAAAGAAAAGACCCGGTTGGGTCTTTTTTTCACGAGCCTTGAAATGTGAGAGCGAGTTTGGGTCCAGTGGACCTCTTTTTCATGAGCTTGAAAACAAGAAAGCGAATTAAGACCTGGTTGGGTCTTTTTTTCACGAGCTTTGAAATGAGAGAGCGAGTTTGGGTCCGAGTGGACCTCTTTTTCAGACCCTGTCGGGTCTTTTTTCACGAGATAGTTTTTTTCTGACCTTGGCGTGCTATAATGGTAATAGAAAGAGTAAAGGTGGGTAAGTCAAAGATGAATTGTACGATTAGAAATATGATTAAGTCTGATATTGAATCCTTATCTCATGGATTTATGAATCAAGGTTGGCCTGGTAGAGAGGAAATTTTGGCTAGATATTTTCTGGAACAGGAAAGTGGGGAGAGAGAAGTTTTAGTTGCAGAGATTGATGGTGCTGTAGCGGGCTACGTTACCATTTTGCCCTCTGCTAAACATGGTCCTTTTGCAGAAGTCTATCCAGAATTATCAGATTTTAATGTGTTTGAGCCTTTTCGAAATCAAGGGATTGGGAATCAACTGCTAGAAGAAGCAGAAAAACGAGTCAAGTTTGTTTCGAGTAAGGTCACTCTTGGTGTAGGTTTGCACTTAGGCTATGGCCCTGCCCAGAGATTGTATATCAGACGGGGCTACATTCCAGATGGGACAGGTGTGTGGTATAGAAATAAATCGCTAGAAATAGGTGCAAGTTGTCAAAATGATAATGATTTAGTTTTATACTTATCCAAGGACTTACAATAAAACTGGAAACTTTTTGAAAATAGGGGATTTAGCTACTTTATGGTATAATGGAAAGAGTTAGATTGAAAGAGGTAGTGAGATGGATGCCAAATTAAGATATAAGGCAAAGAAAATCAAGATTGTCTTTTTTGATATTGATGATACATTGCGGAATTCCAAGACGGGTTTTATTCCAGCTTCAATCCCAACTGTTTTTAAGCAATTACGTGAGAAAGGAATTTTGACAGGTATTGCTTCTGGACGAGGGATTTTTGGTGTCGTTCCAGAGATTCGTGACCTCAAGCCTGATTTTTTTGTGACCTTAAATGGGGCCTACATCGAAGATAAAAAAGGTCAGGTTATTTATCAACATCAGATCGAGAAGTCAGATGTTGAGGAGTATGTCTCTTGGGCCAAGCAAGAGGGAATTGAGTATGGTTTGGTTGGGAGTCATGATGCCAAGTTGTCGACTCGCACCGATATGATTAGTGAAGCTATCAATCCAATTTACCCCGATTTAGATGTAGATCCTTATTTTCATGAAAAAGAAGATATCTATCAAATGTGGACTTTTGAAGATAAGGGAGATGACTTGCACTTGCCTGAAAGTCTCTCTGATAAACTTCGCATGGTTCGTTGGCATGAGCATTCGTCTGATATTGTGCCGATTTCAGGCTCCAAAGCGACGGGGGTGGAAAAGGTTGTGGAACACCTTGGCTTGAAACCAGAGAACGTCATGGTTTTTGGAGATGGCCTCAACGACTTGGAACTATTTGATTATGCTGGAATCAGCGTTGCAATGGGAATTTCTCATGATAAGATCAAAGAAAAAGCAGATTATATTACAAAAACACTAGAAGAAGATGGCATTTTTGATGCCTTAGAAGGATTTGGTATGGTAGAAAAAGAATTGCATTTCCCACAAGTAGACATTGAAACAGTAGAAGGTCCTATTGCGACTATTAAGACCAATCACGGAGACTTGCGTATCAAGCTCTTCCCTGAACATGCTCCTAAAACAGTGGCTAACTTTGTAGCTCTTTCAAAAGATGGCTACTATGATGGTGTCATTTTCCACCGTATTATCAAGGACTTTATGATCCAAGGTGGAGACCCAACTGGAACTGGTATGGGTGGCGAGTCAATCTACGGCGAATCATTTGAGGATGAATTCTCAGAAGAACTTTACAATATCCGTGGTGCTCTTTCCATGGCCAATGCTGGTCCAAATACCAACGGCAGCCAGTTCTTTATCGTCCAAAATCAACACTTGCCATACTCTAAAAAAGAAATTGCTCGTGGTGGTTGGCCAGAACCGATCGCAGAAATCTATGCAGAGCAAGGTGGAACTCCTCATCTAGACCGCCGTCACACTGTATTTGGTCAGCTAGCTGATGAAGCTTCTTACGCTGTCTTGGATGCCATTGCTGCTGTTGAGACAGGGGCCATGGACAAGCCAGTTGAAGATGTCGTGATTGAAACAATTGAAATCGAGGACTAAGATGAAAATCGGTGATAAGCTAAAGGGCCGTATTACAGGGATTCAGCCCTACGGTGCCTTTGTTGAGCTAGAGACGGGTGATACGGGGCTGATTCACATTTCAGAGATTCGGACAGGCTTTATTGAAAATATCCAAGAAGCCTTGAAAGTCGATGAAGAGGTTCAGGTTCAAGTAGTGGATTTAGATGAATTTACAGGGAAAGCTAGTCTTTCTATCCGCACTTTGGAGGAAGAAAAGCACCAGTTTCCGAGACGGAGACGCTTTTCAAGCGACCGTTTTAACTACGGCTTTGCGCCTCTTAAACGAATGATGCCAATTTGGACCAAGGAAGCCCTTCAACATTTGAAGAAGCAGAAGCACTAGTTAGAAATTTCTATCTTTTGTAATGTTAATATGAATTTGCTATAATAGGACCATGGAAGAAGAACAATTATTAAAATCAGGGGAGCGCATTAACCAGCTCTTTTCGACAGATATCAAAATCATTCAAAATAGAGAGGTTTTTAGCTATTCGGTGGATAGTGTTCTCTTGTCACGTTTTCCACGTTTTCCTAAGAAGGGCTTGATAGTGGATTTTTGCGCTGGAAATGGAGCGGTGGGGCTATTTGCTAGCACTCGGACTCAGGCACAGATTTTGGCTGTTGAGATTCAGGAGCGTTTGGCGGATATGGCTGAACGCTCTGTCCGTTTGAATGGTTTAGAAGAGCAGATGGAGGTCATCTGTGATGATTTGAAAAATATGCCTACTTACATCCAGGGAAGTAAGGTGGATATGATTTTGTGTAATCCACCCTATTTCAAGGTGGATCCTCATTCAAACTTGAACGAGAGCGAACATTATCTCTTGGCGCGACATGAAATCACGACCAATTTGCAGGAAATCTGTCGTAGTGCCCAGAGTATTCTCAAGTCTAATGGGCGTTTGGCCATGGTTCATCGTCCTGATCGACTTTTAGATATCTTGGACAGCTTACAACGGCATAATCTAGCTCCTAAGCGCCTGCAGTTTGTTTATCCAAAAAGAGAAAAGGAAGCCAATATGCTTTTGATTGAGGCTATCAAGGATGGCTCGAAAAGTGGCTTTAAGGTCTTACCACCTCTCATTGTGCACAATGATGATGGCTCTTATACGCTGGAACTCGAAGAGATTTATTATGGATCATAAGGCTTATATGTACGTGCTGGAGTGTCGTGACGGATCCTACTATACAGGCTATACGACTGATGTGAGAAGACGCCTCGCTGTCCACAATAGTGGGAAGGGAGCCAAATATACACGAGCACGCTTGCCAGTCAAACTTATCTATGCTCAAGGTTTTGCCAGTAAGGAAGAAGCCATGTCGGCTGAAGCCCTTCTCAAGCTTAAGAAGAGGCCACAGAAGGAAAGATTTTTATCTGAAAATCAAGATAGAAATTTACTCA
>CAURTW010000091.1:0-5566 GCA_963527705.1 uncultured Streptococcus sp. | reverse complement strand
CTTTTCCATCAAATTCTCTTTGTGGGAGATGATACCTGGCTTTTTGACCCAGCCAAGGATCCTGTTATTCTGATTTTGCCAGAGACCTTTTTTCTTCATGCCTTCCTCCTCTTTTTTGTCCTCTATGAAAGCTTCTTTGGTTTTCTGTACCTGAAAAGTCGTAGGAAATAATACTCAAGATGTTCTTATTTTGAGTAAATAAGTTAGGTATATGATTCGAAACTATTGTCAAGAGTGAATTAACTAAATCTACCTTACCTCAATCGTTCGCAAACAGTCTATTTTTCTTGAAAAAATAGGCTTTTTTTCTAAAAATCTCTAGTCAAGCGCTTTATTTTTTTGTATAATAGAATTAGCAAAGTATAGATAAGAAGAGAAAAGCATGATTACACTATTTCTATCACCGAGCTGTACTTCATGTCGTAAGGCTAAGGCCTGGTTAGAAAAACATAAGGTGCCCTTTGAGGAACACAATATTATGACCAGTCCTTTAACAAGAAAAGAATTGCAACATATTCTTTCCTTGACCGAAAATGGTACTGATGACATCATTTCAACTCGTTCAAAAATTTTTCAAAAATTGGATATTGATGTAGAGAGTATCTCGGTATCGGAGTTGCTTCAGTTGATTGAGCAATATCCTAGTCTTTTGCGCCGCCCAATTATTATAGATACCAAACGCATGCAGATCGGTTTTAATGAAGATGAAATTCGTGCTTTTCTCCCTCGTAGTTACCGTAAACAAGAACTAAAAGAAGCAACATTGAGAGCTGGTATAGGATAGATGAACAAACAGTATAGTTACCCACTAGATTTGTCGTGGAGCACTGAAGAACTTGCTTCAGTGCTTTCTTTTTTTAATGATGTTGAAGCTGCCTATGAAGGCAAGGTAGAGGCTCAAAAGTTACTGGACTCTTATAAGGGATTCAAAGCGGTCGTGCCAAGCAAGAGCGAAGAGAAACGTTTGGGACGAGAATTTGAAACAGTGAGTGGTTATTCGCTTTACCGAGCAGTTCAGACTGCCAAGGAAAAAGGGGAAGGGAAGATTTCTCTTGGAAAGTAAATTTGAATTTGCCAAAGAGCTTGTCAATAAGGCGGGTCAGTACATTCTTGACCATATGCAGGAAGACTTGCGTGTTGAAACCAAGTCCTCTCCAACAGATTTGGTGACCAGACTGGACAAGGAAGTTCAGGAACTCTTGGTTGGTGAGATTTTGTCCCGTTATCCTGAGGATAAGATTTGTGCTGAAGAAGGTTGTCTGCGAGCCTCGGTTCAAGAGGGCAAGGTTTGGGTCATTGATCCAATTGATGGTACAAATAATTTTGTCGCCCAGCAGGAAGATTTTGCTGTTATGATGGCTTATTTTGAAAATGGTCAGGGACAATTTGGCCTGATTTATGATGTGGTCAAGGGGGATTGTTATCACGGTGGTGGAGCCTTTCCAGTTTGTCTAAATGATAAGCCCCTAGCTCCCTTTAAAGCAAAACAACTTGGAGATTTTCTCATTGCAGGGAATAGTGGTATGCTGGAAACCAATGAATGGGGACTGGCTGATTTGAGTCGAGCCGTACTCGGTGTACGTGTCTATGGGAGTGCGGCCATTAGTTTTGCCAAGATTTTGTCAGGGCATTTATTGACCTATGTTACCTATCTGCAACCATGGGATTATGCTGCTGCTAGTATTTTAGGGGAAAGTCTGGGCTATCGGATTGTGACTCTTTCTGGTGAAACTCCTAATTTTCAAACCAGACAGCCGGTCATGATGCTACCTCTTGAGATGCAGGAGGAAATTCAGTCCTATATTTACGAAAGGAAAAGAACTTAAATGCAATTTCCAGAAGGATTTGTTGAAAAATATGAAGAGATACTAGGAGATGAGGCAAGAGATTTTCTTGCCTCTTTTGAGGAGGAAGCGGTTTCGGCCTTTCGGGTCAATCCTTTAAAAGAAGCGCCAGTTTCCTTTCCTGATGCCATTCCTCAAACTCCTTGGGGACATTATGGGAAGGTTTCAGGGAAATCGCCTGAGCATGCTACTGGTTTAGTTTATTCGCAAGAACCTGCTGCTCAGATGGTTGCTCAGGTAGCCCAGCCCAGTCCTGGTATGAAGGTCCTGGATTTGGCCGCTGCACCGGGAGGTAAATCAACTCAACTAGCAGCCTATCTAGCAGGTGAAGGTATCCTGGTTTCCAATGAAATTTCAAGCAAACGGGCTAAGATTTTAGTAGAAAACATGGAGCGCTTTGGAGCGACAAATGTTGTGGTGACCAATGAATCTGCAGACCGCTTGGCCAAGGTTTTTAAAGGATATTTTGACCTCATTGTCCTTGATGCCCCTTGCTCTGGTGAAGGGATGTTCCGTAAGCAACCAGATGCTATGGACTATTGGAGCTTAGATTATCCAAGTCAATGTGCTAGTTTGCAAAGAGAAATTCTGGAAGATGCAGTAACCATGCTAGCTGAAGGTGGTCGTCTGGTTTATTCGACCTGTACCTGGGCCCCCGAGGAAAATGAAGAAATAGTCAATTGGCTACTGGAAGAGTATGATTTTGATTTGTTACCAGTAGAGCATATCAATGGAATGGTAGCTGGTATTGACCTGCCAGAAACGGCTCGGATGTATCCTCATCATTTTAAGGGAGAGGGGCAGTTTGTCGCTCATTTACAATTTAAAGGTGACAATCCAGCTCCTAAATGTAAGGCAAGTAAGAGCAATCTCAGCCGAGAACAAGTTACTTTGTGGCAGGAATTTGCCCAAAAACACTTGAAAATCAATCTAAGGGGAATCTTGCAGACTTTTGGTGACCAACTTTATCTCTTGCCAGAATTCTTGCCAGATTTAGGGAAACTCAAGATTGCTCGCAATGGACTGCATTTGGGCACTTTTAAGAAGAAACGCTTTGAGCCTAGTTTTGCTCTTGGTCTAGCCTTGAAACCGAGTCAGGTCAAGCAGTCGGTTAAAATTGATCAAGAGGAATTTGTAAAGTATGTGGCTGGAGAAACCGTTCAGCTGGCGGAAAGTCTGCCAAATGGTTGGTACCAAGTTTTGGTTCAAGGAAATGGTTTGGGCTTTGGAAAGGTGACTGGAAATGTTTTGAAAAACTATTTTCCAAAAGGTCTCAGATTCAAGTGAAAATGCTAGTCAAAGTAGCTTGTCTATGTTATAGTGGAAGTATGGATTTTTTTCAAATTGTCTTTCATTTTAAGTCAAAATTGGTGGAGACGGCAACTGAGCAAATTTCTAGTAAAATTAAGCAAAGAACTTCAGTTGGCTCCCAATTTTCAAAAGAAAAACATAAATAAATAATTGAAAAAATTCACAGCATTCACCATTATTTTCAAGGAGAAAAACAGTGAAAAAAAGGAAAAAACTCGCTCTATCCCTTGCGGCTCTTTTGCTAGCAGGTTCTTTGGCGGGATGTGCTAGCTGGATTGATCGTGGAGAATCCATGACAGCTGTTGGCTCAACGGCTCTTCAACCTTTGGTCGAAGCTGCAGCAGATGAATTTGGTTCTATGCACGTTGGAAAAACAGTCAACGTCCAAGGTGGAGGATCTGGTACAGGTCTGTCTCAGGTTCAGTCTGGAGCCGTTGATGTAGGAAATTCAGACGTATTTGCTGAGGAAAAAGACGGTATCAACGCATCCGCTCTAGTGGATCACAAGGTTGCTGTAGCGGGCTTGGCAGTCATTGTAAATAAGGAAGTTGATGTTGAAAATCTGACAACTGAACAACTCCGTAGCATCTTCACAGGTCAAGTGACCAACTGGAAAGAAGTCGGTGGGAAAGACCTAGCCATTTCCATTATCAATCGTGCGGCAAGTTCGGGTTCACGTGCAACCTTTGATAGTGTTATCATGGATGGTCAATCTGCCGTGCAGAGTCAAGAACAGGATTCAAATGGGATGGTTAAAAACATTGTTTCCCAGACACCAGGAGCCATTTCTTATCTAGCCTTTGCCTATGTGGATGACTCAGTGAAACGTATGAAGTTGAATGGCTATGAGCCGATTGCAGAAAATGTTACAAGCAATAACTGGCCTTTGTGGTCTTATGAACACATGTACACCCTAGGTCAGCCAAACGAATTGGTGGCAGAATTCCTCAACTTTGTCCTCTCTGATGAAGCGCAAAGCGGAATCGTTAAGGGGATGGGCTATATTTCTGTTAAGGAAATGAAGGTTGAAAAAGATGCTGTAGGAACGGTGACAGCACTAGAAGGGAGTCAATAATGAATCAAGAAGAATTAGCTAAAAAATTACTTTCTCCCTCAAAGAACTCTCGTCTAGAGAAATTAGGAAAAGGCTTGACCTTTGCCTGCCTGTCTTTGATTGTCATCATTGTGGCCATGATTTTGATTTTCGTAGCCCAAAAAGGCTTGTCGACCTTCTTTGTCAATGGGGTCAACATCTTTGATTTTCTCTTTGGACAAACTTGGAATCCTTCAGGTAAACAATTTGGTGCCCTTCCCATGATTTTGGGTTCCTTTATTGTCACAATCCTATCAGCCCTTATCGCAACTCCTTTTGCCATTGGTGCAGCTGTCTTTATGACCGAGGTCTCACCAAAAGGTGCTAGAATCTTGCAGCCAGCTATTGAATTGCTAGTCGGGATTCCTTCAGTCGTGTATGGATTTATCGGTTTGCAGGTCGTAGTTCCCTTTGTCCGTAGTGTCTTTGGTGGGACTGGTTTTGGGATCTTGTCAGGGATTTTCGTTCTCTTTGTCATGATTTTACCAACGGTAACCTTTATGACAACGGACAGCTTGCGTGCAGTGCCTCGTCACTACCGCGAAGCTAGTTTGGCTATGGGGGCCACTCGTTGGCAAACTAGCTGGCGCGTGACTTTGAAGGCAGCGCGTTCAGGGATTTTCACAGCAGTGGTCTTTGGGATGGCGCGTGCCTTTGGTGAGGCCTTGGCCATTCAGATGGTGGTCGGAAACTCAGCCGTAGTCCCAACTTCATTGACAACGCCTGCTGCGACCTTGACCTCTGTGTTGACCATGGGTATCGGAAATACCGTTATGGGAACAGTTGACAATAACGTTCTCTGGTCATTGGCCTTAGTCTTGCTTTTGATGAGTTTGGCCTTTAACAGTGTGATTAAATTGATTACGAAAGAAAGAGGAAAGAAAAACTATGCACGCTAAGAAATTAGATAAAATTGCAACAGCTGTCCTCTACTCGATTGCAGGAATTATCGTTGTCATCTTGGCATCCTTGATTCTTTATATCTTGGTTCGTGGTTTGCCCCACATCTCTTGGTCTTTCTTGACAGGTAAATCATCTTCTTACCAAGCAGGTGGGGGGATTGGAATTCAGCTCTATAATTCTTTCTTCCTTTTGGTCATTACCTTGATTATCTCTGTTCCTTTATCTATGGGAGCTGGGATTTTCCTAGCTGAATATGCCAAAAAAGGTCCTGTGACCAACTTTGTCAGAACCTGTATTGAAATCTTGTCTTCACTGCCATCAGTGGTTGTGGGTCTCTTTGGTTATTTGATCTTTGTAGTTCAGTTTGAGTATGGATTTTCAATCATTTCAGGTGCCTTGGCCTTGACGGTCTTTA
>CAURTW010000090.1:0-5570 GCA_963527705.1 uncultured Streptococcus sp. | reverse complement strand
GGATTTGCCGTTGCTTTTTTTGGAGATAAGGGACTATTGTCCCAGACTCTTTTTTGCTCTTTGTCAACTATAGTGGTTTTTTATTTAATTAAGTTAGAGAGACGGATTTCATTTCTCATTTTTCTAGTATTAAATGAAATATAAATTTTAGATTTAAAACTTTTTTGATAAAAACCGAAGTCTGTAAATTTGTCTAGTATAATAATGGACATTTTAAATTTAAAAATGCTATAATGTGAGTTAGGGATCGATTACCTATGTAAAGCCATAAAATTGTGTAACTCCAGCTCAGAATGAAGGAATTTTCAAACTGCTAGGACTCGATCCTGTAATTACTATATAAATAAAAAAGGAGAAACCATGTATTCAAGAATGGAAAAAAATCACGGACAAAAAGTCCAGCGCTTTTCAATCCGTAAGTATAGTTTTGGTGCGGCATCAGTAGCTGTTGCAGCTTACATGATGTTTGGTGGAGCAGCAACTGTTCAGGCGGATGCTCAAGTTACACCAAAGACGGCATCTGATTCACAAACAGTCCCAGATGCAAGTAATCAAGCAGATTCAACCATGCCTCTAGCTTCGACTGGAACTGATACACCAACAGCTGAGCAACCATCAACACCAGCGCCTGCAGCAACGCAACCAACAGCACCGACTGAAACACCAAAAGCCGAAGAAGCTCTAGCACCAGCTTCAAAGGCTGACACAAGCAAATTGGAAGCAGCTATTGCTCGTATGGAAGCAGCTCTTGAGAAAGCTGGTTTAACTGAAAAGACTGCCTCAGCCATCGAAGCAGCAAAAGCAGAACTTGCTAAGGCTCAAGCCCTTTTGTCAAACGATAAAGCGACACAAAAAGAAGTTGATTTTTCAACAAGTTCATTGAAAAACAGAGCTTTTGTTCTTGAAAGTATGCCAAAAGCATCTGCAGACAAGAAGGAAGAAAAAGAAAATAAAAATCAAGATTCACGTAATGGAAAAGCTATTCCAGGACATGGTGAAAGTGGATTCAGAGATGCAGCACCAGCGACAGGATATAAAAATGATATTAATACTGTAAATGCTGAATTAAAAGCTGCGATCGATAAAGTAAAAGTAGAAATTACAAAAGAAGAAGCTTTAGGTGAAGGTAAAACAAACAAAGAAAAACTAGATGTTTTACGTGCTATTGTAGCAAAAGCTGAAGAAGAAAAAACAAAAGCGACAACAGCAGCAGCCAAAGCCGATGCTACAGAACAAGAACTTCAAGCAGCACTAACAGAAGCAAAACAAGAAAAAGATAGACTGAATTACTATCTAAATAATGCCGAAAACTGGGGAGCTCCAATTAATAATAACAGAGCTGGTTATGGTAATAACCCAGCAAACGGTGTTTTTGAAAGCATGAGTAACGGATTTGGTGCAGTTGATTTCTCAGGTCCTGCAGTAGAATCAAAAAGTAAAACGATTGAAGATCAAGTAAATAATCTTCAAAGTGAAAAACATTACGGTAAAGTAACTTACAATTGGAAGACTAAAAAAATCACTGCAGCAGAAGCTGAAGCAGGTGCATTAAACGGTTGGAAAATTGGCGGAGCAAAAGACTATGTAAATGCTGTTAAGCCAGAAGCACCAACAGATTATACTATTGCTGGCGACAGAACAGAAGCTCCAAAACCAGCAAAAGCTTATGACGAAAATGGTAAACATGATGCTTCAACTGCTACTCAAAACCAACCAACAGCAGATGGTAAGTTCTTAGGTGGTGCTATTACTCTAGATGGAATGAAAAACGATGCTAGAGGAAATGTTAAAGATAGAGATTACTATCTTGAATTAGGAAGTAAAGGTGTTACCTTATCTAAAGAATATGACGTAAACCCTAATTCTGAATTATTCTTCAATATGGTTTACAATGGAGCATATGGTAAAGCTGCTTTATCTAGTGAAGGTGAAGAAGTAAGTGTAGAAATTACAGATGCTTACACAGGCAAGAAAATTGCTTCTATTCCAATGAGAGATGGAAGCACTCCAACGGAAGCTACAGGAAGACCAGCAGGTTCAAATCAAGGAACACCATCTGATAGTTGGAATAATATTGCAAGAATTTATCATGTTCCAGAAGGAACAAGTAAAGTTAAAGTTACAATCAAAGCAAAAGATGACGGTAATTTTAAAGGTGTTCAAGATGGATTCATTATCGGTGGTGTAGGTCTTGCTACTGGTCCGGGTATGCAATTAACTACAAACGTTACTAGTGAAGGTAAGAGTGGAGAGTACGGATTCACAAAAGATAAATTATATAAACGTTCTCAAGAAGGTAAATTAAACCTTGAATTGAAAAACGTTGGTGGTGTTGAAAATACTTTCCCTTACGGTGGTACATTTAACATTAAAGTACAAGTTCCAAAAGGTGTTAAATTAGGCACAGTTTCCACTACAAACTACAAAAAATTAGACTTATCTAAAGCAAAAGGTGAATCTATTTGGACTGATCAAGGATACTTAACAAATGTTCGTTATGATGAAGCGACTAATACATTAAGTATGGATGTAAATGCAGTTCAATATGGTAAAAACAATCTAAAAGCTGCAGGAGAAACATCAAAAAAATTCTCAATTCCATTTACAACTGAAGATGATTATGTAGGAGATGCTACATTTAAAGTTACAGGAACAGGTGGAATGGGTACTCAAGATGCTGAAGGAAATAGAATTTACCCATGGAAATTTACTGGAGATAAAGGACCTTACGCTTTTGATGGAAACTATAAAGCTAATGGGTTAAGATGGACTGATAATCCAGATTACTACTACAATAGAACAATCTATATTGATGCTCGTAAACCTAAATCAGCTACAGTTGAAGAAGTTCACACAGATAGTATTGTAGGAGATTCTGATGCGAAAAATCAAGATAAATACTTATTAGTAAATACAGGGGACGCACCAGGTTCATTAACTCCGTCAGATGACGAAATTAAAGCTAATCTTAAAAAAGTAGCTGATAATAATGGAGTTACTCTATCAGATGAAGAAACAGCTAAAAGAATAGCTGAAATTAAAAAAGCTTTACAAATTGAAAATGAAATTGGTAAGAAAATCAAAATCACATTACCAAATAATGACATTATCGAATTAGAGAAAAAAGATGATGGTTGGTATCAAGGAGATACTAAAGTAGAAACAACTCCTGAAGGTAAACTGAAAGTAAGTCTTAAAGATGTTAGTCTTCATACACATGAAGGTAATGAGAAGATTGCTGCAACTTCAGTTTCACCAGTAGGAAACGTTTCTGAACCAAGTTATGCAAACATTGTCAATGAAGCTCCAAAAGTAGAAGCTAAGAAAGATATTTATGTTTATAAAACAGATGCTGCAAATAAATGGAATGCTGATAAAGTTGTTGAAGTAGCAAAACCAACAGCAACTGACTTAGAAGATGATCGTGATGGAGATGATACTACTAAACCGACGATTGCTGTAAGTAATGACGGCGGATTAGATACAACTACAGTTGGAGATTACACTGTAAAAGTACAATCAACGGATAGTGAAGGTAAGAAATCTACAGAAGCAGAAGTAACTGTTCACGTATTAGACTTAATTACAGTAGACCCAACAGTAACAACTGATCCAACAAATCCAAGTACAACAGCTCCAGTATCTCCAAAAACAGCAGATACACCTGTAAAAGATGGAGATGAAAATCTTGGTAAATATCCAGCAGGATTGACACGTAATGACTTAGTTAAAGAAGTAACACGTACAATTAAGTATCTAAAAGAAGAAGATGCTGATAAGGCTGATGCAACTCCTTTATATGCTGAAAAAGTACAAAAAGTAACATACAAACGTACAGCAACTGTAAACCCACAAACAGGAGATGTAACTTACTCTGATTGGCAAGTTTACAATGAAGCTGATAAATTAACAGATGCTACAGCTGATGGAACAAAAGGTAAATTCAATGCTGTTGATTCACCAGTAGTAGCAAACTACTTATTAGTAAATGCTACAGATAAAACAGTAGCTGAAAAAGAAGCTCCAGTTCCTGCACAAGATGGAACTGTTACTCCAGAAGTGACAAAAGTTCTTTATAAAGAAATTGGATCATTTACACCTGAGTATCCAGAAGGTAAAAAACCAACGAATGCACCAGAAAAAATTAAATATCCAAACAATCCAAATGACCCAACAAAACCTGGTGATTTTAGTAAAGTAACAATTCCTTATGTAGAAGGGTATGTTCCAACATATAATGGAGTAGAATTAACACCAGTTGATCCTGCAGATCCATCTAAAGGATACAAAGTTCCAGACAACTTTGACCCAACTGATAAATTCGGTAAAACTCCAATTCAATATGCACCTGGAATTCAAAAAGCTACAGTGAAATTCGTTTCTGTAGATAAAGATGGTAAAGAAACACCATTAGATGAGAAATTCAATATTACTGATCTTTCAGGTAAAGCAGGAACAAAAATTCCAGAAGACAAAATACAAGCTCGTCTTGATGTGTTAAGATCAATGGGTTATGAAGTGAATGATAATCCGTTTGCTAAACCTGATGCTGAAAAACCAACATTTGATACAACTTCAGATACTGACACTAAAATTAGTCAAAACTTTGTTGTTAAGTTAACTCCAAAAGTTTCAACACCAACTCCTGTTTATGTTGTAGAAGGTGATAAGCCGACAGCAGAAAAACTTAAAGATGCGGTTGCTACAAAAGGAAATGACAAAACTGTAGATGAAACTAAGATTCCTGAAACAAAAGGAAAAGTTGGAGATGATACATTAACTGTACCAGTAACAGTAACATATGGTTCAGGTGATAATAAACGTGAAGAAACTGTTAATGTACCAGTGAAAGTTGTTAAGGGATACCCACAATTAGTAGCAGTAAGTGAAGCTAAAAAACAACCTTCACCAGAAGATAATATTGATACTTCAGACTATCCAGATGATGCAACATATGAATACAAAGAAGAAGTAGATACAACTGCACCTGGAGATAATAAAGTAACAGTAGTTGTTAAACAAGGGGATAAAGTACTAGTAGAAGTACCCGCAACAGTACGTGTAGTAGATAGTAAACCACAATTTGTTGTTGCAGATCCTAAGAAACCACAACCTGATGTTAAATCAAGCATTACTCCAGATGAATATCCAAAAGGAACTACATTTAAATATGAAACTCCAGTAGACACAACAACTTCAGGTGAAAAAGATGTTGTAGTTGTAGCTGAACTTAATGGAGAAACAATCGTTAAAGTACCAGCTAAAGTAATGGTAGTAGATCCTAAGACACAATATGTATTCGAAAAAGATCCAAGTAAAGATATTAATCCAGAGAAGAGTATTGATCCTGAACAATATCCAGAAGGAACTAAATTTGAATATAAAGAACCAGTTGATACAACAACCCCAGGAGATAAGAAAGTAACAGTAGTAGCTAAAGATGGTGAAGACAAACTTGTAGAAGTACCTGCAGTCGTTAAAGTATTACCATTAGTGAAACCTGAAGGATTAACAGTTCTTAAAGGAAGCGAAAAATTAGAAGATGCAGTTAAAGCAAAAGCTGAAGAAGT
>CAURTW010000089.1:0-5585 GCA_963527705.1 uncultured Streptococcus sp. | reverse complement strand
CACCTGCCAAGAGGTCGTAAAGATCCATAGCTACTTTAAGACGGAAGAGGCTAAAGGTCGCTCCATCTTCATCGTAAACTGGCAAGAGCATTGGGTCTGGTTTTGGAATATGTGGAGCAATTTGTTGAACGACTGCACGTTCTGAAACCGTATCTGACACCACTTCTACGTCGAATTGTTTGAGGTAACGAAGACCTCCGTGGACCAATTTTGTTGAACGACTGGATGTTCCTTCTGCGAAGTCCTGCATTTCAATCAAACCAGTATCTAGACCACTAGCTGCCGCCTGCAAGGCTACACCAGCCCCTGTGATTCCTCCACCGATAATCAAGAGGTCCAAGGTACGTTCTTGCATTTTTTTAATTGATAATTCACGTGTTTTCTTTGAAAATTCCATATTTACACACTTTCTAACTGAGTCGCTTTATTCTTCCAGTATTATACTCTTCGAAAATCAAATTCAAACCACGTCAGCGTCGCCTTACCGTACTCAAGTACAGCTTGCGGCTAGCTTCCTAGTTTGCTCTTTGATTTTCATTGAGTATTAGTCGTCTACTTCCGCAAAGACTTGGGTTGCTTTCACAGCCTTCTTCCAGCCCTTGTAGAGTTGTTCCTTGCGAGATTCGTTCATAGATGGCTCAAAGAGTTCTCCTGTCTCGTTTAAGAGTTTCAACTCATCCAAGTCTTTCCAATAGCCCACTGACAAACCTGCTAGGAAGGCTGCCCCTAGAGCTGTTGTTTCCAAGTTTTTGGCGCGTGCGATATCGATTCCCAAAATGTCAGCTTGGAACTGCATGAGGAAATTGTTCATAGCTGCACCACCGTCTACTTTCAAGACTTGGATAGCTGTCTGCGCATCCACTTGCATGGTGTCGATGATATCACGCACCTGATAAGCGATAGATTGCAAAGTCGCCTTAATAAAGTCTTCTTTAGTTGTTCCACGAGTTAAGCCAAAGACAGAACCGCGAGCGTTTTGGTTCCAGTATGGAGCACCTAGACCTGTAAAGGCTGGAACAACATAAACTTCATCGTTGTTGTGAGAATCACGGGCATATTTTTCAGATTCTGGTGAATTTTCAACCATGCGAAGACCGTCACGAAGCCATTGAATGGCACTTCCTGCGATGAAGATAGAACCTTCTAAGGCATAGTAAACCTTGCCATTGATACCGTAACCAATGGTTGTCAAAAGATTGTTCTCAGACAACTGCATCTCTTCACCAGTATTCATGATGATGAAAGAACCTGTTCCATAAGTATTCTTGACCATACCTGGTTCAAAGGCCAACTGCCCAAAGAGGGCTGCCTGTTGGTCCCCAGCCATACCTGAGATTGGAACTTCTCCACCATAGAAGTGGAATGGCGCTGTTTTACCGTAGATTTCAGAGTTAGAACGAACTTCAGGCAACATTGCTTTAGGAATATTGAGGATTTCTAAAATCTCATCATCCCATTTGAGTTCTTTAATGTTATAAAGCATGGTACGAGCTGCATTTGAGTAGTCCGTCACGTGAGCCGCACCGTCAGTCAATTTCCAAACCAACCAAGTATCGATAGTACCAAAGAGCAATTCTCCTTTTTCTGCTCGCTCTTGAGCGCCTTCTACATGGTCCAAAATCCAACGAACCTTAGTCGCTGAGAAGTAAGCATCGATAATCAAACCAGTCTTTTCATGGAATTTTTCCACATAACCTTGGTTTTTTAGTTGCTCAGCCAAAGGGGCTGTTTGGCGAGACTGCCAAACGATAGCGTTGTAGATAGGGAGCCCTGTTTTCTTATCCCAGACAACAGTTGTTTCACGTTGGTTGGTAATTCCGATTGCTTCGATTTGACTTGGCTTGACACCACTTTCGATGAAAGCACCCGCAATAACTGACTGGACTGAGTTCCAAATTTCATTGGCATTGTGCTCTACCCAACCTGCCTGAGGGAAAATCTGGGTAAACTCTTTTTGACTCGAGCTGACCTTTTCTCCTTTTTTGTTGAAAATAATGGCACGAGAGCTTGTAGTCCCCTGGTCAATGGCCATGATGTATTTTTCTTGTGACATGTGCTGTCCTCCTGATAAAGATCTTGAGGATGTTTCCTCTTTACACTTACTAGTATACAAAATAAAGCGCTTTCTTGTTTATCAACTTTTTTTAATTTTTTAAAAAATGTGAGGAGATTGTGTGAATTTCACAAAAAAGACCTGGAACAACCAAGCCTTTTAAGTGAATAATAACTGACGAATCGCCGCCAAATCTTCCATATCCAAGTCATTTTTTAAATAATAGACTGGTGTTTGTTCCTTCTTATGAATCGGGTTATTGGTAACCAGCAAATCATAATGTCGAGTTCGGTCATAGGCTTCAATGGTAATAAAACGATTGTATTCCAAATACCGTTTCAAAATGGATGCCATCCTTGAAAAGACAAGAAAACCAGATGTCAAATCCAGACCAATCCGCATATGCTGACCACCATTTTCAGCCATATATTCCATTAACTGAAGCCATTCCCAGAGAATTTTCTTATCCAAATCCGTCCCCTGATGAAAGGCAGGTAGAGCATGAAAAATCTCCTCTGCCGTCCCCCTAAAATCATGTTCCATCAGCAAATAAGGATGACGATTCTCTAACTGGTACTTATAGCGGTCCTGTAAGATATAACCCTTATATAGATAGACTTGAGCACAAAGCTGACTGAGTTCATAGGTAACGTGATCCTCTGTATAATCACCCAGCAACTCCTCCTTCTTCATTTCTTGAATCAATTGTGTCAGTAAATCTGCCAACTGCCCTCCAAAACCAAGGATATATTCCATAGTATGAAGAGGAAGAATGCGATGAGATAGAAGGAAAGAGAAGAATATCATCATCTCACCATCCTCAGTTCCTAGAGGAAGGTGTTGCCCGGCAAAAAAGGAAGGAGCCTTTCGATGCAAACGAAGGTAGAAAATATTGTCAAAATACCCTCGCATTTTGTCTTCTATGACTTGAAACTGACAGGCATTAACCCGAAGACGCTGTTGACTGATATGAGCCCAGAGAACCAAGTCCAATTTCTGACCCGAAGACAAACTTGCACCGCAGATTTCTTCTAGTGTAGCAATCTCCTGTTTTCTCTCTGGTTTCTGCATGTGATCTTCCCACTCCTGACTGGACCAGACCTTGCGGAAAAGACAAAAATAGAAATAGCGAATCTGATGCTCTGGACCTCGCCAACGTCCATTTTGGATGGATAAATCAAATTCTGACAAAATCTGATTTAAACCAGCCAAGTGGCGGCCAAGCGTAGCCTCACTAATCATCAATTCTTGAGCCAGCTGATGAGCTAAAAACTGTTGGTGGTAGAGAAGATAAACCAAAATCTGGTATTTAACAGCATTCTCCAAAAACAAGCTCCGAATATCTCTCCCCTTGGTAGCTGCACCGATTGACAGACGCAGATTTTCATCTTCTAAGTGAATAGTCAGCTCTAAGCCACTATCCAAAGCCTTGTCATTAAGCAGGGTGACATATTTGGTTAGGGTTGCTTTTGAAAATCCTGTTTCCTCCATTACAGCCTTGACAGTCGTCTGAGACTCTTGTAATAGAAAGGAAAGGATCGAAAATTGGCCAGATTCAGCCTTTTCCATCAAATCTCCTAAATACATTTGTTACCCCTTTCATTTTCTACCTTAAGCATAGCATAAATCTTACAAATGCTGAAATAATCTGTTTCTCTTTTTATTTTCATGCTGATTTCCTAGTTCATTATCCTGAAAATCAGCAAACACACGGCTCCCCCTTTGGGCATTTTTATGCTAAAATAGTAGCTATGGATAAAATTATTAAAACAATATCAGAAAGCGGAGCCTTTCGTGCTTTTGTCCTTGATAGCACGGAAACCGTCCGCACTGCTCAAGAAAAACACCAAACCCAAGCTAGCTCAACTGTAGCGCTTGGTCGAACTCTTATCGCTAGCCAGATTCTCGCAGCCAATGAAAAAGGAAATACCAAACTAACAGTTAAAGTGCTGGGCTCTAGCTCTCTAGGTGCTATCATCACCGTTGCTGATACCAAAGGGAACGTCAAAGGCTACGTTCAAAATCCTGGTGTTGACATCAAAAAAACTGCAACTGGTGAAGTCCTAGTTGGACCTTTTGTTGGAGATGGTCAATTCCTCGTTATCACAGACTACGGTACTGGAAATCCTTACAACTCCATGACTCCCCTCATTTCTGGGGAAATCGGTGAAGACCTTGCCTTTTACCTGACTGAAAGCCAACAGACTCCTTCAGCAGTCGGTCTCAATGTCCTTTTGGACGAGGAAGACAAGGTCAAGGTTGCAGGTGGTTTCCTAGTTCAAGTCTTGCCAGGAGCCAAGGAAGAAGAGATTGCTCGCTTTGAAAAACGCATCCAAGAAATGCCAGCTATCTCAACGCTTCTCGAAAGTGAAGACCATATCGAAGCCCTCCTCAAAGCTATCTACGGTGACGAGGCCTACAAGCGTCTTTCTGAAGAAGAAATCCGTTTCCAATGTGACTGTAGCCATGAGCGCTTTATGAACGCTCTTGCTAGCCTTCCAAGCTCAGACTTACAGGAAATGAAAGAGGAAGACCACGGAGCAGAAATCACTTGTCAATTCTGCCAAACTACTTACAACTTTGATGAAAACGACCTGGAGGAACTCATTCGTGACAAATCTTAATACACCCTTTATGATTGGCAATGTTGAGATTCCCAATCGTACCGTTTTAGCACCTATGGCTGGTGTGACTAACTCAGCCTTTCGTACCATCGCAAAAGAGCTCGGAGCTGGACTCGTTGTAATGGAAATGGTCTCTGACAAGGGAATCCAATACAACAATGAAAAAACCCTGCACATGCTTCATATCGATGAGGGCGAAAACCCTGTCTCTATCCAACTTTTTGGTAGCGATGAAGACAGCCTAGCACGCGCAGCAGAATTCATCCAAGAAAACACCGAAACCGATATCGTGGATATCAACATGGGCTGCCCAGTTAACAAAATCGTGAAGAACGAAGCTGGCGCTATGTGGCTCAAGGATCCAGATAAGATCTACTCTATCATCAACAAGGTCCAATCTGTCCTTGATATCCCACTTACTGTCAAAATGCGTACCGGCTGGGCCGACCCATCTCTGGCAGTTGAAAATGCCCTCGCCGCTGAAGCAGCAGGTGTTTCTGCCCTCGCCATGCATGGCCGTACCCGTGAACAAATGTATACTGGTCACGCAGACCTTGAGACCCTTCACAAGGTCGCTCAAGCTTTGACCAAGATTCCATTCATCGCCAACGGTGATATCCGTACGGTCCAAGAAGCCAAACAACGCATCGAAGAAGTCGGTGCTGACGCTGTTATGATTGGCCGCGCTGCCATGGGAAATCCTTACCTCTTCAACCAAATCAACCATTACTTTGAAACAGGAGAAATCCTACCTGATTTGACCTTTGAAGACAAGATGAAAATCGCCTACGAGCACTTGAAACGCTTGATTAACCTCAAAGGGGAAAACGTCGCAGTTCGTGAATTCCGTGGCCTCGCTCCTCACTACCTCCGTGGAACATCTGGCGCAGCCAAACTCCGTGGAGCCA
>CAURTW010000088.1:0-5647 GCA_963527705.1 uncultured Streptococcus sp. | reverse complement strand
ATGCCAAACCAGAAGTCGTCCAAAAAGAACGCGACAAACAAGCCGACTACCAAGCGAAATACGATGCGACAGTCGCACGTATTGATGAGATGAAGAAATTGGTGAAATAAACTATAAACCTCGGCAATTTGCTGGGGTTTTTGGTATAATAGGTAATAGTGTGTATTTTATTTAATATTTTTTATTTATTTAAAAGGCTTAATTATGATTAATATAATAGATTTATTTAGCGGTGCAGGTGGATTAACTGAGGGATTCAGAAATCAGCGATACAAAATATTGGGACATGTAGAGAAAGAGAAAGCAGCTTGTGAAACTTTAAAACTTAGGGAAGTATATTATTATTTAAAGGAAAAAAATAAATTAGGACTTTATAATGATTTTTTAAATAGTAAGACTAGTATAGAGGATTTGTTGAAACATGTACCTCGAGAAAAATTGAATAAAATTCTTAACTTTGAAATTAGTCAAGAAAATATTCACAGTATTTTTAGTTTTTTTGATGATTTAGGGGAAAACGTTGATGGAATTATAGGAGGTCCTCCATGTCAAGCTTATTCAACCATTGGAAGAGCTAGAAATGCAAGTAAAAAGTCTTCAGATGAAAGAATTTATTTATATAAATTTTATATACATTTTTTAAACAAGTATCAGCCCAAATTTTTTATTTTTGAAAATGTAAAAGGATTATTGAGTTTTAGAGATGTGGATGATGAGTTTTTATTACCTAGAATGAAAAAAGAATTTGAAGAGGCTGGCTATTCTTTAGGTTATGAAGTTTTAAATACTAAAAACTATGGTGTCCCACAATCAAGAGAAAGACTTATTATTTTTGGAGTGATGAATGAGAAAAAAGAACTTATTCAAGAATTCTTTAAAAATCTTAAAAAATATGAAGAAAATGAGGTGGATGTTAAAACAGCTTTTCAGGGATTACCTAGTTTAAGGGCGGGAGAAGTAAACAATTCTTATACAAATTTATCAAATGATTATGTTGAACGATTTTTTTTACAGGATTCTAAAACGCCATTAACTCAAAATATTGCAAGACCAAATAATAGCAACGATTTAGCAATTTACAAAATTGTAGCAGAAGCTAGGAAAAATGGTATAAATATTAAATATAGTGATCTTGACTCAGGGCTAAAAACCCATAAACATACGGATAAATTTTTGGACAGATTCAAAGCTCTTTCATGGGATTCTCCATCGCATACAGTAGTTGCACATATTTCAAAAGATGGTCATCATTATATTCATCCAGATACAAAACAAAATAGATCAATTACTGTGAGAGAAGCAGCTAGATTACAGGGATTTCCAGATAATTACTATTTTTTAGATTCTAGAACCAGTGCTCTTACTCAAATTGGTAATGCAGTTCCTCCAATTTTTAGTAAAAAGATGGCTGATGCGATTTTGACATTGGAATTTAAATAAAAATCAACATATGTTCAATTTCTAAACGATGAACATATGTTGATTTTTTTAGTTACAAAAGATCAAACGCAGCAAGAAGTTGAGGAGCTACAGCATTCCATATTGTTTTTAAGGTATCAAATTGAGGAAAATTATGAGCATCATGCATTAATGTATTTAAATGCTCTGTTGCTCTTATATTTGAAAATTCGTCAATTAGGCTTTGAACTCTATTTTGGGCTATTTTTCCTTTTCTAGAAAGCAGTCGAACCATGGTTTCATACTTAACTTTAAACGAAAGTTTGTCAACTTCATTTTCGGCAGTTAGTGTTTTTGGACGATTATTTTCTATTATTAGATTATGAGTACTTGCTTCCTCCCAGTAGCGTTTCAATAATGTTGTTGTTGTACTTTCAATCATAGCACGTAATAGCAAGCCTTGGGTCAAAATGAAACGATCGATATTTTTATCTTCCGCTGCTTCTATCATCTCCTCTCTTAGCCTTCGGATTTTAGTACCAATATTTTGTGGAACTCTAAAATTAGCTGGGACTAGTTCTTTATACACACTGTGATCCTTTTTATATGAGGCAGTTGATTTTATTACAGTTTTTAAAATAGATTGTTTTGTTTGTTCAGGTATATCAACATTATCATTTTCTAATGCTTTACTGATTTTATTGATACTTTTTTTATCCTCGGTTGATAATGTAGTTTCTACTAAGGAGGAATTTTTTTGTATATTTTCTTGCGCTTTTTTTTCTTTTGCTTCAGAACGTCGCTTTCTCCATTCTCTTTGAATAATCCCAATTAGTTTGTTAAGATTTTCTTTGATTTCTATTAGCTCTTCATCAGCTTCCCATCTAATCGATTGTCTATCTGTTGAAATAAAATCTTTTTTATTATCATCATCAAGAAAATCAATATTAAAGTACCCAGCTGCATAGCTATAGAAATTATCATTTGCTCTATCTTGAAATTGTGTAACAGATTGTTCACTTGCTAGCTTCCCTCTAGATAGTACTGAAAATCCACGTTGATTTGCTTGTAAAGGTGTTTTCTTGGTATAAATAATCCCGTTTATATGAAACTCTTTAAGTTTATGAATGGCTACTTGAGACTGCTTATTTGTAAGAGTTTCAAAATCATCTGGAAAAGAAAAAGTAAACTCAGTTTCATCTTCCTTAGGTCGTATACTTTTGACAAATACTTTCTCATCTAATTCCATAGTGAGACCATTTTCGTCTGTTAAAGTGACTAAAAAATCTGTACGAGAATATTTATTAAATCTTTTAGAAAGACTCTCATATAATGATTCAATTTTGGTGAGATTTTTTAAAGTAATATCTTTAATGATTATTTTTGTGCCATTTGGTTCAGATGTTTTAACATTGTAGTTGATTGTTTTTGGATGATAAACACTATTGGATGAACTTTGTATGTCATTATAATTCAATTCAAAAGAATTAAGTTTTCCGTTTCGGATACTATCAATGATAATTGTATTAGCAATACCAAATAATGCTAGCTTTCCAAGTCCCTTTTTGCCTGTGACTTTTCTACCATTTTTCGAGAGCCCAGTTTCTTTTTTTTCATCATTTTGTTTATCTGTCAAACGTCTATTTCTAGCAATAGTTAAGAAATTTTCATTTATCTCTTTTGCTGACATACCGTTACCGTCGTCTGAAACAATTATTATTTTTTCTTTATAATTTATATTGATTTGTACATTATGACTGTCAGCATCCCAAGAATTAGTGATGAGTTCAGCAATTGCTTGTGGTAATTGTTTGTATAATCCAATACCTAGATGTTGAATCGTTGCAGCATGGTAGTTAAGTGTAAATTCTTCAGACATATCGGACTCCTGTGTTTAATATTTTGTTAAATATAGTATATCATATTTTAAAAGTAAAATATCGTTAATACTGGTCATTCATTTTGATTCAAATCTATTTTGTATTAGATTCATAATAGTAGTTTGACAACACGGTAATTGCTGTTGCAACAACATTTATTATTTTTTTGACATAAGCTTCCTCTAAATAATATTTTAAAATTTACCATGTGATAAAATCAATTTATTTTACTTAACAAATCATAGATAAATCTATTTTAACCTTTGACTATTCCGCAAAATTATCGTAAAATAAAGAGTAAATGATAAAATGAGGTCAGAGTCTGTTCGCTCTGGCGATAGTAGTATAAATGAGGAGAAACGCTTTGGAATTAGAAGTATTTGCTGGGCAAGAAAAAAGTGAACTATCTATGATTGAGGTAGCGCGTGCTATCTTGGAACTTCGTGGTCGTGATCATGAGATGCATTTTAGCGATCTTGTAAACGAAATTCAAAACTACCTTGGAACATCAAACAGCGATATCCGTGAAGCCTTGCCTTTGTTCTACACAGAGTTGAACTTTGACGGTAGCTTCATCTCACTTGGAGACAACAAATGGGGTCTTCGTTCATGGTATGGTGTAGACGAAATCGACGAAGAAATCATCGCTCTTGAAGAAAATGACGACGATGAAGTAGCACCAAAAGCTAAGAAAAAACGTGTCAATGCCTTCATGGATGGCGATTCAGATGCTATTGACTACAATGCAGATGATCCAGAAGACGAAGACGCATACGAAGCAGATCCAGCTCTTTCATACGATGATGAAAATCCGGATGATGAGAAAAATGAAGTGGAAGCTTACGATGCGGAAATAAACGAAATCGCCCCTGATGACTTGGGTGAAGACGTGGATCTCAACGAAGAAGACGATGAGTTTTCAGATGATGATTCTGAAAACATCGAGGAATAAAAGTTAGCTATTGACAATTGTCCTATTTTTAGGTATCATATTGTTCGGGCACCTCTTTTAGAGGCCGGGGCTCCCTAGTTCTTAGGGAGCTATTTTTGTTTTTTCAAGAAGTTATCTTCTTGTATTTTAGTTGTGAATCTGGTGCAGTCGTCCCAGATTATTCTTATTAGTAGGGTCTTGTTTTCTATGTCCCCTCGTAGTGAACAAGGCCTTGAGCATTTTAGAAAGAGGAATCTATGTCTACGAAATATATTTTTGTAACTGGTGGTGTGGTATCGTCTATTGGGAAAGGGATTGTGGCAGCAAGTCTGGGCCGTCTCTTGAAAAATCGTGGTCTAAAAGTAACCATTCAAAAGTTTGACCCTTATATCAATATCGATCCGGGAACCATGAGTCCTTACCAGCACGGGGAAGTTTTTGTGACAGATGACGGAGCTGAGACAGATTTGGACTTGGGTCACTATGAACGTTTCATCGATATCAATCTCAACAAATATTCCAACGTGACAACTGGTAAAATTTACAGTGAAGTTCTTCGTAAGGAACGCCGTGGAGAATACCTTGGGGCAACTGTTCAAGTCATTCCTCATATCACAGATGCTTTGAAAGAAAAAATCAAGCGTGCCGCTCTAACGACTGATTCTGATGTAATTATCACAGAGGTTGGTGGAACTGTCGGGGATATCGAGTCCTTGCCATTTCTAGAGGCCCTTCGTCAGATGAAGGCAGATGTGGGTGCAGATAATGTCATGTACATTCATACAACTTTGCTTCCATATCTCAAGGCTGCTGGTGAAATGAAGACCAAACCAACTCAACACTCTGTCAAAGAATTGCGTGGCTTGGGAATCCAACCAAATATGTTGGTTATTCGTACAGAAGAGCCAGCTGGTCAAGGAATTAAAAACAAACTGGCCCAGTTCTGTGATGTGGCACCAGAAGCCGTTATCGAATCGTTGGATGTTGAACACCTTTACCAAATTCCACTGAACTTGCAGGCGCAAGGTATGGACCAAATTGTCTGTGATCATTTGAAATTAGACGCACCAGTAGCGGATATGACAGAGTGGTCAGCTATGGTGGACAAGGTCATGAACCTCAAGAAACAAGTCAAGATTTCCCTTGTTGGTAAGTATGTTGAGTTGCAAGATGCCTACATTTCTGTGGTTGAAGCCTTGAAACACTCTGGTTATGCCAACGACGCAGAAGTGAAAATCAATTGGATCAATGCCAATGATGTGACAGCAGATAATGTGGCAGAGCTCTTGTCTGATGCGGACGGAATCATCGTGCCAGGTGGTTTTGGCCAGCGTGGTACTGAAGGGAAAATCCAAGCTATCCGCTATGCGCGTGAGAATGATGTTCCAATGTTGGGAGTCTGCTTGGGAATGCAGTTGACTTGTATCGAGTTTGCTCG
>CAURTW010000087.1:0-5655 GCA_963527705.1 uncultured Streptococcus sp. | reverse complement strand
AACCCGAAGGAGCGGATTTACAGTCCGCCGCGTTTAGCCTCTTCGCTATCTCTCCTACAATCAACATGGACCATTATATCATGAAAATTTCAAAAAAACAAGACTTATTTTGCTAAATTATAATTTTCAATCAAAATTTCCACAGCTTTTTCCAATTTTTTATAAAAACTATCGACATTCCCATTCTTTATAATGGCAAATTGTCCATCTAATTCGGCAATTTCTCCGATAACTTTTTTACCGATAGTCAATGTATAACCTTCAAAACTGTCTTTTCCTACATTAACCTTGGCATCTGCTACTTGAATTTCAATTTTTTTATCTTTCTTACTCATTTCATACCTCTCTTCACTTTTTCTATTTTACAAGAAAATCCCAAAACTAGCAAGAAAAAACTCTATATCATTCCAAGTCTGATATAGAGTTTTCTGCTTTATTTAATGTGTTTTTCTAGTTCTTTTTGGTACTTACCGTTTGATTCCAATTTTTCTTTTTGCCATTTTTTCAGTGCTTCTTCATATTCTTTTGTTGTAACGATATCTTTTTGCAATTTCATTCCTTTAAAGATATATGGGTCACCCTTAATACCAACTTGTGAGTACGGTTTTGAGAATGGCACGACATTACTTACAACTGGAGAACCACCTGATGAAGCTGTTGGCATCAATAATGAACTATCTGTCAACCAAGCTTGAGCCTTGGCATATTTTTCATAGCGCTCTTCAAGATTTGTAGTTTCTGAATCGGCATCATCCAATAATTTCTTATACTGGTCCAAACCAAGTTTCGCTACGACATCCTTATCTTTCCCTTTAGTAATACCGAGGTGCTTCATGGCAGAACCTGATTTAGGATCCATGATATTCAAGTAAGATGCTGGGTCTTGATAACTTGGAGCCCATCCTGTACTGTTCAAATCATAGTCTTTTTGAGAAGGAACACGCGCTTGAGAAGTGATTGTTTCCTTTTCATTATCTGTCATTTGAAGAACATCGATGACAACATTTTCAGCACCAAGAGTTGATTCGATAGACTGTTTGAAAGAGTTGCTTTGTTGAACGGCGATGGTATCTGTTTGTTCAACTGGGACATCCAAGTGAATTGGGAAAGTTACCCCTTTAGATTCCAAGTCTTTCTTAGCTTTTTCGAACGCAGCTTTAGCCTTGTCAGGGTTGTAGATAGAATCCTTACCGTCAACTAGCTCAACACCTTTCCACTGGTCACCATAGTTCACCAACTCTGCTTGAGCGATTTGACCAAAGTTTTTCCCACCTGCTTGTACAAAGTTGTCAGGAACAAGGCTGTTACGAATAATCTTGTCCGCACCGTCTTCACCATTTAGCTGGGCAGCATAAGAGTGACGGTTGAAGGCAAAGTTGATAGCCTGACGGAAGTCCTTATTAAGCATAGCTTCTTTTGTAGAAGTCTTTTGTTCTTCACTTGTTTTCGCAGTTTTATTATATGACTGACGATTTACGTTAAAGGTGAAGTAATAACTACTTGAATCCTGTGGGCTATAAGTGATTCTATCTCCGTATTGTTCCAAAGTAGAAGCAAAGTTTGAGCTACTTGGGAAGAGACGAGCTGTCGTATAGGCACCAGAAGAGAAGCTACGAATCAACGATTCCTGATCAGAACCATCGTAGTAAGTCAATTTAATCTTCTCGATTTTTACCTTTTCTTTATCCCAGTAATTTGGGTTTTTCTCGTATTCAATCAACGATTTAGATGTCAAGGTCTTCAAGATATAAGGACCATTGTAGAGAATTCCTGCTGGAGTAACTGCTCCATAATCTTTACCTGATGCCTTCAAAAACTCTTCATTTACAGGTAACATCGTTGCTGTGGTAACTTTAGAATTCCAGAAGCTTTCTGGTTTGTTTAGGGTATATTCGACTGTGTAATCGTCCAAGGCCTTGACACCAACTGTAGAGAAATCATTGGTCTCGCCAGTCATGTAGGCATCCAAGCCCTTGATTGAATTTTGGATGAGAGAAACACCGTCTGACTTGCCGTCAGCTACGTGTTTTAGTCCTGTCACAAAGTCATGGGCTGTTACTTCTGCGTATTCTTCACCTTCTGATGTGTACCATTTAACTCCTTTACGAAGTTTATAGGTATAAGTCAAACCATCTTTGGACACAGACCAATCTTCAGCCAAGGAAGGGATAACATTTCCGTATTGGTCGTTTTCCATCAATCCATCAACCACGTTCCCGATGACATCTGTTGTAGATGTACGAGTCGCTACACTATAGTCCAAAGACGCAGGATCTACTGCATAGACATATGAAAATGTTGTCGGTGCATCTGCTTCTTTATCAGCTTTTCCACAAGCCGCTAATAGAGCTGTTGTGCTCAGGACCACTCCTGCTGTTAAAAGCCACTTTTTCGATTTCATAAAAAATCTCCTTTAGTTTATTTTAATCTACTTTTACAATCCAACCTTCTGGCGCTTCGATATCACCAAACTGAATACCTGTCAATTCATCATAGAGTTTGCGAGTCACAGGACCTACTTCTGTTTCACTATAGAAAACATGGAAATCATCACCGTGCTGAATTCCACCAATTGGTGAAATAACTGCTGCCGTACCACAGGCACCTGCCTCTACAAAACGGTCAAGGTTATCAATCGGGACATCCCCCTCAATAGGAGTTAAGCCCAAGCGATGTTCTGCCAAATAAAGCAAAGAATACTTGGTAATAGATGGCAAGATAGAAGGACTCAATGGTGTTACAAATTCATTATCAGCTGTAATTCCAAAGAAGTTAGCTGATCCGACTTCTTCAATCTTTGTATGAGTTGATGGGTCTAGATAGATAACATCTGAGAAATGACGTGACTTGGCCAATTTCCCTGGCAAGAGACTTGCAGCATAGTTTCCACCAACCTTAGCCGCACCTGTACCATTTGGAGCCGCACGGTCGTATTCATCCTGAATCAAGAAGTTGGTTGGAACCAATCCACCCTTAAAGTAATTTCCAACTGGCATAGCAAAGATGGTGAAAATGTACTCTTCTGCCGGTTTTACCCCAATAATATCTCCGACACCAATCAAAAGAGGGCGAAGGTATAAGGTTCCACCTGTTCCGTATGGAGGTACATATTCTTCATTCGCACGAACAACTGCCTTACAAGCTTCTACAAACATTTCTGTCGGAACTTGTGGCATCAAAAGACGATCACAAGTACGTTGCAGGCGTTTGGCATTTTCATCAGGACGGAACAGTTGAACACTGCCATCCTTAGTACGATAAGCTTTTAAACCTTCAAATGCTTGTTGTCCATAGTGAAGACTTGGAGAAGACTCTGAAATATGCAAGGTTGCATCTTCTGTCAACTCTCCTTGATCCCATTGTCCATTTTTAAAATGAGCAATATAGCGATAAGGTAATTTCATATAGGAAAAACCGAGATTTTCCCAATCAATCGTTACTGTCATATTCCACTCCTTATTCTAAAACCTATTTCTTTTATTCTACACTATTTTTCTAAAATAGCAAGTATATTTTGTAATTTTCAGAAAATTTCTTCAATAAAAAAGAACCAGCTCTTAGAACTGATTCTTCATTTCACTTATTTGGCTTCTGTATATACTTCTTTAAAATAAGCGTCAAAAACTTCTTCATCTGAAATCGTATCAGAAATGAAGCTTCCGTTGCTAGTGCGTTCTGACAAGTTCAAGTCTTGCAATCGGCTTTCATAGATTGTTCCTTTGTTCGATTGAACAAGCAGAGTTTGGTCGTTCTCTTCCACTTCTGTACTGAAGAGATCACCAATAAAGCCTTGTTCTGCAACCGCTCCTGCTAAGAAGACACGATGCGGTTTGTTTTTCAACTCACGCAAGACTTGTAAGCCACGTTTGGAACGGCTGGTTGCTGGAATTTCGTCAATAGAAACACGTTTCAAACTTCCACGTTGGGTCAAGAGGTAGAAGGATGAGGTGTTACAGATAAAGGCGGATTGGAGGACATCATCTGCTTTCAGGTTCATAGCTTTGACACCTGCAGCCTTAGCACCGATAACTGGAACCTCTTCGATATTGAAACGAAGTGCATAACCATTTTGGCTAATCAAAAGAACATCATCTAGTTTAATCGGAGCCACTGCTACAATCTGATCTGTATCGTCTTTGAGCTTAGCATACTTGACAGACTTAGATTTGTAGGTTCGCCATGGAGAGAATTCTTTGCGTTCTACCCGTTTAATTTGACCGAGACGAGTTGCAGTAAAGTAGGTTGTCGCATCATCAAACTGATCCACGACTTCCACATAAAGGATTTCTTCGTTAGTTTCAAAGTTTGTAATGTTCTGGCTCAGATGCTCTCCAATATCCTTCCAGCGAATATCTGCCAATTCATGGATTGGTCGATAGATGACATTTCCAAGGGTCGTGAACATCAAAAGATGCTGGGTTGTCTTGGCAGATTGTACAAAGATCAAACGGTCATCATCACGTTTGCCAATTTCTTCCAAGGTTGAAGCCGCAAAGGAACGTGGGCTGGTACGCTTGATGTAACCTGCCTTGGTCACGCTGACGTAGGTATCTTCCTCGGCGATAAGACTAGCTGTATCAATCTCGATGACTTTCGCAGTGTCTTCTAAGCTACTCAAACGCGGAGTGGCAAATTTCTTCTTAACCTCACGAAGTTCTTTCTTCATGAGATTGTACATAGTCCGCTCATCTCCAATGATAGCCGCCAGCATGGCAATCTTTTCACGAAGTTCTGCTTCTTCTTCCTGTAAGACAACCACATCGGTATTGGTCAAACGATACAATTGCAAGGTAACGATGGCCTCAGCCTGCTCCTCTGTAAAATCATAGCTAACTTTGAGATTTTCCTTAGCGTCAGCCTTATTCTCAGAAGCACGGATAAGAGCAATGACTTCATCCAAAATCGAAATCACGCGAATCAAACCTTCGACTATATGGAGACGTTTCTCAGCCTTTTCCTTGTCAAAGCGTGAACGCGCCAAAATCACTTCGCGACGGTGGGCAATATAGCTAGACAAGATTGGAACAATCCCAACCTGACGAGGCGTGAAATTGTCAATCGCCACCATGTTAAAGTTATAGTTGATTTGCAGATCTGTGTACTTAAAGAGATAGTTGAGGACAAGCTCTGTATTGGCATCTTTTTTTAGCTCAATAGCAATACGTAGACCATCACGGTCAGACTCGTCGCGAACCTCAGCAATACCAGCTACCTTGTTATTGACACGAACATCATCGATTTTCTTGACTAGATTAGCCTTGTTGATTTCATAAGGAATCTCAGTAATAACGATTTGTTCCTTACCACCTTTTAGCTTTTCAATCTCAGTCTTGGAACGAACAACCACGCGCCCTTTCCCAGTTTCATAGGCCTTCTTGATTTCATCACGACCCTGGATAATCCCTCCAGTCGGGAAGTCTGGTCCAGGCAAGAATTCCATGAGTTTGTCCACCTTGGCTGTTGGGTGGTCAATCATGTAAACCGTCGCATCAATGACTTCAGCCAAATTATGCGGTGGAATGTCTGTAGCATATCCAGCCGAAATCCCAGTCGAACCATTGACTAAGAGGTTTGGAAATGCTGCTGGCAAAACAGTCGGCTCTTTCTCGGTATCGTCAAAGTTCCAAGCAAAAGGAACTGTCTTTTTCTCGATAT
>CAURTW010000086.1:0-5810 GCA_963527705.1 uncultured Streptococcus sp. | reverse complement strand
AAGGATGAAAGTCTCGATGAAAAGCAGGTTTTTCAGATTTATTATGATTTTTCAGAGACGGTTGGAAATATGCAGGGTTATCGTACCTTGGCTCTCAATCGTGGGGAGAAGCTAGGTGTCTTGAAGGTCGGTTTTGAACATGCGACAGACCGTATTCTTGCCTTCTTTGCTGCTCGTTTCAAGGTGAAAAATGCCTATATTGATGAAGTGGTTCAGCAATCTGTTAAGAAAAAAGTCTTGCCTGCTATCGAGCGTCGCATTCGGACAGAATTGACTGAGAAAGCGGAAGAAGGAGCTATCCAACTCTTTTCGGACAACCTGCGTAATCTCCTCTTGGTTGCTCCTCTAAAAGGGCGCGTGGTTCTTGGATTTGACCCTGCCTTTCGTACAGGTGCCAAGCTAGCTGTCGTTGATGCTACAGGAAAAATGCTGACAACTCAGGTCATTTATCCCGTTAAACCAGCATCAGCTCGTCAAATCGAAGTAGCCAAGAAAGATTTGGCAGACTTGATTGGTCAGTACGGGGTGGAAATTATTGCCATCGGAAATGGTACTGCTAGCCGTGAAAGTGAAGCCTTTGTAGCGGAAGTTCTGAAAGATTTTCCAGAAGTCAGCTATGTCATCGTCAATGAAAGTGGCGCTTCGGTCTACTCTGCCAGTGAACTTGCTCGTCAGGAATTTCCAGAATTAACCGTTGAAAAACGATCGGCTATCTCGATCGCTCGTCGTTTGCAAGATCCGCTTGCTGAATTGGTCAAAATCGATCCCAAGTCAATCGGTGTCGGGCAATACCAGCACGATGTCAGTCAGAAGAAACTGTCTGAAAGTCTGGACTTTGTCGTGGATACCGTGGTGAACCAAGTCGGTGTCAATGTCAATACGGCCAGCCCAGCTCTTCTTTCACACGTAGCTGGACTCAATAAAACCATCTCTGAAAATATCGTCAAATACCGTGAGGAGGAAGGAAAAATCACTTCACGATCTCAAATCAAGAAAGTTCCTCGTCTGGGAGCCAAGGCCTTTGAGCAGGCTGCTGGTTTCCTACGTATCCCTGAAAGTAGCAATATCCTTGATAATACAGGAGTTCACCCAGAAAACTACTCTGCGGTTAAGGAGTTCTTCAAACGCTTGGATATCAAGGACTTGAATGAAGAAGCACAAAGCAAACTCAAGTCGCTTTCAGTCAAGGAAATGGCGCAAGAGCTAGACCTTGGTCCAGAAACTCTTAAAGATATCATTGCAGATCTTCTCAAACCAGGTCGAGATTTCCGTGATTCCTTTGACGCACCTGTGCTTCGCCAAGATGTCCTAGATATCAAGGATTTAGTGGTTGGTCAGAAGCTAGAGGGTGTGGTGCGTAATGTAGTTGACTTTGGTGCCTTCGTTGACATTGGAATTCACGAGGACGGTTTGATTCATATTTCCCACATGAGTCGCAAATTTATCAAACATCCCAGCCAAGTGGTGTCAGTCGGAGATTTGGTGACCGTTTGGGTTAAGAAAATTGATACTGAACGTGAAAAAGTCAATCTGTCGCTTCTAGCTCCAAATGAAACTGACTGATTACGTCAAGCAGGTTTCACTAGAAGACTTCGGAAGACCTTTTATCCATCATGTCCAGTGGAATAGGCGTCTACGTTCGACAGGTGGGCGATTTTTCCCCCAAGATGGGCATTTGGATTTTAATCCCAAGGTTTATCAGGAACTGGGGTTGGACGTTTTTAGAAAAATTGTCCGACATGAACTCTGTCATTATCACCTCTATTTTCAAGGGAAGGGCTATCAACACAAGGATCGGGATTTTAAGGAACTTTTGAAAGCAGTGGATGGATTACGCTTTGTACCAACCTTGCCAATAGCCACTCCAAACCACTCAAGCTCTATCGTTGCCAATCCTGCCAGCAAAGGTATCAGCGCAAGCGTAGGATTGATACCAAACGCTATCGCTGTGGAATTTGTCGAGGTAAATTGCTACTGATAAATCAGCCTGAGGACTGATGAAAGCCGAGCCTACCCGTGATATACTAAGTCTAAACTAGTAGAGAGAGGAAATATCATGAACAGTAAATTTTATAAAATGAGACGAAATCGCATGATTTCAGGAGTTCTGGCAGGTCTGTCAGACAAGTGGAACTTTGATGTTACCCTTGTACGTTTTCTGTTTGCCATTTTTACAGTCGCAAATTTTGGACTTGGCGTGATTATCTATATCATCCTAGCTTCTATCATGCCAACCAAGGAAGAAATTGAAGCAGAAATGTACGGAACAGGCCCACGCAAACGCAAAGAAGCCCAAGCCATTGACGATAATGAAGGCTGGTTTTGGTGAGGTTTAACAAAAGATTTGGAATAAGCAAAAAGCTTTAAATCAATAGTCTAAACTGCTTGATTTAAAGCTTTTTTACTTTTAATAAGATTTTCCCAGCCTCATATACAAATTAAAAATATTATTTTAAACTCATGTTTCTAATCTGATTTTTCATGCTGAGACAATACATTTTTTGAAAAATGATGGATGCTGATAACAACTGATAGCCAGCAAATAGCATAAGCAGTAGCTGTAAATTCTGTACCGATAAAGTATGTTTTTTCAACTAAGAGCTGACCGATGAATGGAGAGAGGAGATAGAGAAGTCCGATGAGTACATGTTCTTTGTGATTCATTAAGGCGCACCTTCTTTCCTTATAGGTAGTTCGATTTGAAAGTGTTGAATTTAATGGTATGTTATCTAGTTAAGCTTACTCAAATGATAGTTCCCGCTTCCTCCTTTCCAAAGTAAGCCTTTTCACACTTATATTTTACAATTTTAAAAATAGGAAATCAAATCATTTTCTAAGTAATTTTGCCTACATTTCCCCCCAATCTTACAAAAATGTAAGATTAAAGTCTCTTTTGTAAGGTTAGGTTATGGCAAGCGGTCTTTTTTTGATGTAAACTAGACTCATAAAGAACAAAGGAGTAACATCATGAAACAAATCTTACATAAGAAAACAAGAAAACCAAGCCACAAAGATATCGAGCGTGTTCAACTGGGATGCGCTATGATGCAAGCAACATTTCATTTGATGGGATATTAAGAAAGGAGATTCTCATGACACTTTTAGATGTAAAGCACGTTCAAAAAATTTATAAAACTCGTTTTCAGGGCAACCAAGTAGAAGCCCTCAAGGATATTCACTTTACCGTGGAAAAAGGTGACTACGTTGCTATCATGGGTGAGTCTGGTTCTGGTAAATCAACTCTTCTCAATATCCTAGCTATGCTGGATAAACCAACTCGTGGTCAAGTTTACCTGAATGGAACAGACACTGCAACCATTAAAAATTCACAGGCTTCTAGCTTCCGTCGTGAAAAGCTGGGCTTTGTCTTCCAAGACTTTAACTTGCTAGATACTTTGTCTGTAAAAGACAATATCTTGCTTCCACTTGTCTTGTCAAGAAGGCCTATTACGGAGATGATGAAGAAATTGGTGGTGACAGCTGAGAATCTAGGCATCAACCAATTACAAGAGAAATACCCTTACGAGATTTCTGGTGGTCAGAAACAGCGTGTGGCAGTAGCCCGTGCCATCATCACAGAACCTGAAATTCTCCTTGCGGACGAACCTACAGGAGCTCTTGACTCCAAGTCATCTGCAGCCTTACTTGATGTTTTTGATGAAATCAATGAGCGTGGCCAAACCATTCTCATGGTAACCCACTCAACAGCAGCAGCTAGCAGAGCCAAGCGCGTGCTCTTTATCAAAGACGGCATTCTTTACAATCAAATCTACCGTGGAGAGAAGACAGAACGTCAGATGTTCCAAGAAATCTCTGATACCTTGACTGTGATGGCAAGCGAGGTGAATTAGTATGTTTCGATTAACCAATAAGTTAGCGGTATCGAACTTGATTAAAAACCGCAAACTCTACTATCCTTTTGCGCTGGCTGTTCTCTTGGCAGTCACTGTCACCTATCTCTTTTACTCTCTAACCTTCAATCCCAAGATTGCTGAAATCCGTGGAGGAACAACCATTCAGGCTACACTTGGATTTGGTATGTTTGTCGTCACCCTTGCGTCAGCCATTATCGTCCTCTATGCCAATAGTTTTGTAATGAAGAACCGTTCCAAGGAACTAGGAATTTATGGCATGTTGGGCTTGGAGAAGCGTCATCTTATCAGTATGACCTTTAAGGAGTTAGTGGTATTTGGGATTCTAACTGTTGGAGCGGGTATCGGCATTGGAGCCTTGTTTGACAAGTTAATTTTCGCTTTCTTGCTCAAACTGATGAAATTGAAGGTTGAACTGGTCGCTACCTTCCAAATGAATGTTGTCATTGCAGTACTTGTTGTCTTCGGTTTGATTTTCCTAGGACTCATGTTCCTGAATGCCCTTCGAATCGCCCGTATGAATGCTCTCCAGCTTTCTCGTGAAAAAGCTAGTGGTGAGAAAAAAGGTCGCTTCCTTCCTCTTCAAACTATTCTTGGTTCTATTAGCTTAGGAATTGGATATTATCTTTCCCTTACCGTAAAAGATCCCCTTACAGCCCTAACAACCTTCTTCTTAGCTGTTTTGCTGGTTATTTTTGGAACCTATCTCTTGTTTAATGCAGGGATTACCGTTTTCCTCCAAATCTTAAAGAAAAACAAGAAATACTATTACCAACCAAATAATCTTATCTCAGTGTCCAACTTGATTTTCCGTATGAAGAAAAATGCGGTTGGACTAGCAACAATCGCTATCTTGTCAACAATGGTTTTGGTAACCATGTCAGCCGCGACAAGCATTTTCAATGCCTCAGAATCCTTTAAGAAAGTGATGAATCCGCATGACTTTGGCATTACTGGACAAAATGTTGAAAAAGAAGATTTGGACAAACTCTTGAGCCAGTTTGCAAGTGACAAAGGTTATAGTGTCAAAGAGAAAGAAGTGCTTCGTTACAGTAACTTTGGTATTGCAAATCAAGAAGGAACCAAGTTAACCATTTTTGAAAGGGGACAAAATCGTGTCCAACCTAAAACAGTTTTCATGGTATTTGACCAAAAAGATTATGAAAATATGACTGGTCAAAAACTTTCTCTATCAGGGAATGAGGTTGGTCTTTTTGCCAAAAATGACGGACTGAAAGGACAGAAAGCTCTAACTCTAAATAACCATCAATTTTCTGTAAAAGAAGAATTTAATACAGATTTTATTGTGAACCATGTTCCAAATCAGTTTAATATTTTTACTACTGATTACAATTACCTTGTTGTTCCTAATTTGCAAGCATTTTTAGACCAATTCCCAGATTCGGCTATCTATAATCAGTTTTACGGTGGTATGAATGTAAATGCCAACGAAGAAGAACAACTCAAGGTCGCTGAAGAATATGATAAATACCTCAATCAGTTTAATGCTCAATTAAACACGGAAGGTAGCTATGTGTATGGTAGTAATCTAGCAGATGCTAGTGCTCAGATGAGTGCCCTCTTTGGTGGTGTCTTCTTTATCGGTATTTTCCTATCCATTATCTTTATGGTCGGAACCGTTCTGGTCATCTACTACAAACAAATTTCTGAAGGCTACGAAGACCGTGAACGCTTTATTATCTTGCAGAAAGTTGGTTTAGATCAAAAGCAAATCAAGCAAACCATTAACAAACAAGTTTTAACTGTTTTCTTCCTTCCTTTGCTTTTTGCCTTCATACATTTAGCCTTTGCCTACCATATGCTTAGTCTGATTTTAAAAGTGATTGGTGTAATAGATACGAATATGATGTTGATTGTGACCTTGTCTATCTGCGCTATCTTCCTCATCGCCTATGTGCTGATTTTCATGATTACTTC